>JBBSLN010000035.1:0-11262 GCA_038255205.1 Flavobacteriales bacterium | reverse complement strand
TACAACAATTGTAAACTTAACACATCATTCTTTTTTTAATTTAAAAGGAGCAGGAAACGGATCAATTAACGATCATATTTTACAAATCAACGCTGCATATTATACACCAGTCGACAGTGGCTTAATTCCAACAGGTGAAATCGCAACTGTTGAAGACCTTCCCTTTGATTTTCAACAGCCTATAGCAATTGGTGAAAGGCTTGAATCTAAAAACAAACAGTTAGAATATGGTTTAGGATATGATCATAATTTTGTGCTCAACCAAAGCTTGAATGGTCTTAACTTTGCTGCAAAAATTTTAGATCCTATCTCGGGAAGGGTCATGGAAGTTTATACCAACGAACCTGGTCTTCAGTTTTATGGGGGCAATTTTTTAGATGGCAGTATAGTTGGTAAAGGTGGAAAAAAATATAACTTCAGAACTGCTTTCTGTTTAGAAACTCAACATTTTCCAGATAGTCCTAACAAATCGCATTTTCCTTCAACAAGATTAAATCCAGAAGAAAAATACTATTCCATATGCGTATATAAATTTTCAATTTTGAATTAAATGTAATAATCTATTAAATTGATAATTTATGAACTAAAAAAATATTATTTACTGTGCTTGTTACTTAATGGGTCAGTACACAATAGTGAACTCCAAACGTAATTAGAAAACGTAAATTATTTAATCAGAAGCTCAAAAGTCTTGCCATACTATGTAATGTTGAAGAGATTTCAATATCGTGTTTATGTTTATAAAGTTAACACTAATGCAATGGCCAGAGTAATCCAATTCTAGCTATTTCCACTATTTCGGTAACAGCAAACTAATACTGCACAGATATATTAAATCCCTTACCTGCTAGGATTTTGGAGGAATATAACGTAAAAATGAACTTGCTTCTTTAGAGTCAGAATATGTAAATTCAATATCCGGTTCTTTGCAGTGTGGTCTTTGGAGTATTTTATTGGTTGGTCTAGAAAGGTCTCAAAATAGAGTGATCTTAGTATATTTCCGTGCCTTAAGTAAAATATTTGACTTTTACTTTTGGTCTAAAAAAGGGCTGGATTTTGGCATAACTTATAATTTAGAACACTATTTTAAAAAAACTTATTAAGATTAGTCAATTCATCGAAAATAATTTTCATATCTAAAAGGAATAATTATCTTTTTGGCAATCAACAAGAATTTCGGATAATCAAATTTGTTTCAATAATAATTTCTTGCGGTTCAATAGGTATTCCTTTGTTTTTGCAATCGATTTCATGTAATACTATTTGAGTTGATTTCTTACCCATCTCAAAACCATTTTGTTCTACAGAAGACAGCGAAGGGGTTAGAACCGAAGATATAAACCAATTACTAAAACCTATTAGAGCGATTCTTTCAGGAATCTTAATGTCATTTGCATTAAAATAATCTATTGCACCTATCGCTAGCAGATCGGTCACTGTAAATATGGCATCAACGTTATAGCCGTGATCTTGAATCATCTTCTCGGCATTGTTAAATCCATCTGTAAAATCAGAGTTGCTATCACAGATATAGACCAAGGAAGAATCAAATTCGATATTGTGATCAGTTAATGCCTTTTTATAACCTAAAAAACGATCAACCGAGTTCTGGGGGATTAGGCCTCCTCTAAAATGTGCTATCCGTTTATATCCATGATCAATAAGATAACTTACAGCTTCGTAAGCTGCCTTTCTATCATCAACCTTCACTTTTGAGCAGTCAATGTTTTTTGCAATTTTATCAAAAAGAATCAACGGGATACCCTGAGCTCTTATTTTTTCTAGGTGGTCTAAACGAACTGTTGTGTTAGACAAGGAAATCAGAATACCATCAACCCCTTTGTTTAAAAGCAAATCGACTTGCTTTTTTTCAGTTTCATAATCTTCATTTGATTGCATTAAAATGACATTATATGCATTTTTATCAGCCATTTCTAAAATACCCTTTATAACGTAGGAAAAAAAATGATGAACTGTTTCAGGAATAATGACTCCAATAGTATTTGTTCTTTGAGATCTTAAGCTAACTGCACTCGAATTGGGAACATAATTAAGTTTTGTTACTAAGTTTCTAACCTTTTCTTTTGTCTTTGGGCTGACATCTGGATAGTCTTTCAATGCTTTTGAAACAGTTGAGATAGATAAACCCAATTGCATTGCAATTTTTTTCAACGTAATGGCTTCCATTATTTTTATTCTATTGAAGTCAATTTTTATGCAAGTATTATCAATCAAGAACCTGGGGCAAGCAAAGGAAGTACCATATGAAAAATCCTTTTAAAAATTGGAGGCCTGCCTCGTGGAATTAATCCTTCAATGAGGGATTAGCGAACCCCATTTTATTTTAAAAAACTTATTTTTTGATTACATATTCTTTTTTGCCCATACCAACACCTTTAATTGTCAAGGATTTCCACGATTTAGGTAAAATAGGTCGTTCTTGTACAATCCCATTTTCAGTAAAATGTAGCCCTCCAAAACCAAACAAAACGGTCTGTAACATGCCACCAGCGCCAGTTGCAAAATAAGGATCGTGGCCAGTGGCGGTTTCGGAGAGTGCTCCAAAAGGCGGTCTTTTATTGGGTTCGTAACTTTCCTTAAACAATCTGAAAGCATTTTCCGAATCCCCCAATCTAGCATAGATGATCGCAAATACCGATTTACCCATCGCTGGTCCTTCCTCTGCGAGTTTGGGTTCGTAATATTTCAAATCCTTCAAAATGGTCGCTTTGTCCGAAATGACATCCAAAGGAAAGGTCAGCAAATTAACGTCAGCTTGCTTAATGCGTTCTCCTTTATACTTACTGTGCTCCATAGTTGTACCGTCAGGGAATTTATGGATTTTAATTTTGTCTGCAACTTCAACCCATAACGCATCCGCTTCCAATCCCAGCTCTTTTGCTGACTTATCAGCGTATTTAAGGGCAGTAATGGCCGACCCGTTCGTAAATGCGTTGTCGTCAACATTGGGAGCGAATTCATTGGCACCAACGACATTTTTAATGGAATAAGACCCATCCGGATTTAGTGTTGCTCTACTTACCCAATAATCAGCAACCTCCTTTAGCATGGGATAACCACGTTCTTTGAGCCATAATTTGTCTTTGGTTACCAGATAATAGTTCCAGAATGCAATGGCGACATCTGCGGTGATGTGGTGCTCAAAAGTACCTGTCAAAGCCCAAGCCGGTGTCGCTTCCTCTCCTGTGTCGTCGCTTTCCCAAGGAAACATGGCGCCCTTGTAGCCAAAATTGATGGCTTTTTGTTTGGCCTTGTCCAATCTGTCCGAACGATAATTGACCAATGATTTTGCAATATCCTGATTCAATACCAATAAAGGCGGGAACATCCATAACTCGGTATCCCAAAAAATATGGCCATTGTAATTTTGTGATGACAATCCCATGGGAGCAATGCTTAAATTGGAATCACCACGTGCAAACGAATACAAATGGTAAAGTGCCAAACGTACATCCAATTGCGATTGTAAGTCGCCCTCTATGATAATATCGCCTTCCCAAAGCTGCTGCCATAAATCTGTATGTTGACCGACCAAAGCGTTTCTTGGAGTGAGCAAATTAAAGATAACGAAGCGTTCAGACTCCGATTGTGGGTCATTGAAATCTTGTGTGGTGCATTGTGCGGCTGTCCATGCAAAATCCAGGCTTGTCCCTTTTTTGACCGTCTTAATAAAAGATAACTGGTTATTGTATTCTGAGATTTTTTCGTGAACTAGTGTTGGCCTTTGGTGTTCATCACCACTATTTAGTTGGTGCCAAACAAAGGTAGCGGAAGTTCCGACGACGTGTCTGCCCAATCTGCTTTTGGCGACCGTTTGAAGTATGGGCATAGTTACTTCATTGTCTTTTAAAACACGGTAAGTACTCAATGGCTCCTTGTATTCTTCAGGGGTTTCTATGATGCCGGTCGCCTTAACGGAAATATCTTTTTTTGCAGTAATTTTAAAGTCGAAATATCCCGAATAAGGCACGTTCCTCAATGCGTAAACTTTATAGGAGACTTCAGCTTTATCCTTATAGGTGAAAGATGTTTCAAAATAGGCTTCTTTCATATGAAGTGTTTGTGACCAGTTTTCAATGTTCTCAGCCGTGAGTTTTTCATTGTCTATTTCCAATTCAAGATTTCCAAAGTTCATCCCTTTAAGAATACGACTCACCCCTAAAGGAGATTCCTTGTCATAGACGTTGTTCAAAATGATCTGTTCTGTTTTAAAAAGTTTTTCGGAGGGCAGAATCCCGATGCGACCGTTTGCCATGGCTACGCCAGTATAATTGATGCGTGTAGTGGTGTTAATGTTCCAGCCCTCATTTTGGGCGTTTAGCAAAGTTATATTCAAGCAGAATAGAAGCGATAGGACTGTTCTCATTTTTCAAAATTTTAATTCGTTGATTTCACTAATATCATTTTTTTATTTGCAATTGACACCTTAAAGAACATATTTATATTAAAATATCATCGAAAACGATTTCGGAAAAGTCATTTGGCACTCCAATTCTTTATGGCAAACAATAGAGCATTATACTGGAGCACTTGTTTCGACTGGTATTGACTTCGTAGATTTTCTAATGACGACACTTGTTGGAATTTCAACAATTTCTGTAGTTAAGACTTTCCCCTCTCTTTTTTGATTTAGGTTTTTTAGCAATAGTTTGAATGCACTTCTCCCGATTTCGTAACCAGGTTGATCAACGGTTGTTAAAGAAGGAGTGGTGGTTTTCGACATAAACCAGTTGCTAAACCCTATGACAGATACTTGTTTTGGTACTTTAATCTTTTGTTCCTTCAAGCCTTTCAATACTCCTATCGCTACTGGGTCTATAAAAGCAAAGATTCCGTCAATAGTGGGATGCTCTTCCATCATTTGTGCCGTCAAATTATACCCATCATCAAAGGACAGATTTTCACTAGTGTAAATCAGCGATTTGTCGAATGGGATATCATAAGCCTCAAGTGCAGTTTTATAGCCCATATAGCGATCGATGGTGGTTTTAGGCTTTAAAGGGCCTGTAATGTGGGCTATGGTCTTACAGCCAGTTCTAATGAGATGTTCTGTGGCACTGAAAGCAGCTTTCCTATCATCTATAACGACCTTTGGACAATCAATCAAATGGGTGATTTTATCAAAAAGCACTACTGGCATCCCTTCATTAATAATGGTGTTAATATGATCATACTTAACAGTCTTATCAGAAAGCGAAAGCATAATGCCATCAATATTTTTATCAACCAACAATTTCAACTGTTTAATTTCGTCTTCGTAAGATTCGTGAGATTGAAGGACTATGACCAGATAACCATGTTTTTCGGCTTCTTGTATAACCCCATTGATGATGCTTGAAAAAAAATGATGCACTAAGTCCGGCACCAAAATACCAATTATTTTTGTTTCACGGCTTCTCAAACTCTGTGCAAATACATTGGGTGTGTAGTTAAGTCGGTTGGCCAATTCTCGAACTCTTGATTTAGTTTCAATATTGATATCAGTGTAACCCTTTAATGCTTTCGAAACCGTGGAGGTTGAAAGCCCCAAAATCTTCGAAATCTCTTTTAAAGTTACTTTGGACATGACGGCTGATTGACACTGAGTTAATAAAAATGGCCATAAATTAAATGAATAATCAAGACCAAATGACTTCTATTTTGCACTAGATTGATGATTTAGACAAAAAATACATGTAAAATTGACACTAATAAAAGTTGGATCTATGATTAAGCAATATTTATCGTGAATATATAAGATATTCTTAAATAATTACGAAAAAAAGAAGAAAATCATATTTACCGAAAACGTTTTCGGTCAGATTTTAAGTTATTTTTAACTGATTCTTTGGAGGTGGATAAAAAAAGACTGAAATTGTTGCATTATTTGCTTAATAATAGCTATTATTACTTGAATAATTTCACAACTAATCCAATTTAATATGAAACAAAATTTACTACAAAAAGTTACCTGTGGCTTTTTCTTTCTTTTAGCGGGAATTCTTCATTCTCAAACAGTAAGTGGCATTGTCTCTGATAATTCAGGACCATTACCTGGGGTTAATGTCCTTGTTAAAGGGACTTCCAATGGGGCACAAACTAACTTTGATGGAGCATATACATTAAATAATGTTCCTCCAGATGCCGTATTGGTTTTTAGCTATATCGGTTTCAAATCTCAGGAAGCCTCGATAGATGGTCGAAGTTCAATCAATATCACAATGATAGAAGATGCAGCTTTACTCGATGAAATAGTACTTATCGGTTATGGCACCACCACAATTAAGGATGCCACTGGCGCGGTGAACACGGTTACAGCCGAGGACTTCAATGGCGGTATCATATCTTCTCCTGAACAATTGATACAAGGTAAATCGGCTGGGGTGCAAATTACCCAATCCAGTGGTGAGCCAGGAGCAGGAATTGCCGTCCGTATTCGAGGTACTTCCTCTGTGCGATCCAATAATAATCCTCTATTTGTCGTTGATGGCATTCCGCTTTCCGATGGTGGATCTCCGGGAGGTGCCGATTTGGGAGGCGGTGGTGGATCAGGAAAAAATCCATTGAGCTTTTTAAATCCAAATGACATTGAAAGTATGACTATATTAAAGGATGCGTCCGCAACTGCTATTTATGGTTCGAGAGGTGCAAATGGGGTCATCATTATAACTACCAAATCAGGCAAAAAAGGATCTGGTGGTGTTTTTGAATTTACTTCCAATCAAAGCCGCTCATCCGTTGCTAACACTTATGATTTATTAAATCGCAACCAATTCCTAGGTGCTATTGATCAATTTGGGGGTGACGCAAGTGCCTTGGATTTTGGATCAGATACTAATTGGCAAAATGTTATTTTTAGAGATGTCATCAGCACTAATAATTCTCTTTCTTATGCAAATAACTACGGAGCTGGATACGTTAGAGCGTCATTTGGGTATGCGAATCAACAGGGAGTTATAGAAAACTCCTCGCAAGAAAGAATTACCGGAAGATTAAATGGGTCACATAGTTTTTTAGATAAAAAATTGAAACTGGATGCTAATTTGTCATTTTCAAGAGTGAATGATGAATCTCCTTTTGTAACCAATACCTCCGGTTCGCAGGGAGATTTACTAGGTGCTACATATTTCGCCAATCCTACATGGCCTAATGATGTTGGGTTTACAAGCGGCGATGGTAAATTAAATCCAAGACAATTGTTGGATTACTATGAAGATTTGGCAAATACCAACAGAATTCTTTTGAATGGTTCTGCCGAATATTCCATTCTATCAAATTTAAGAGCCAAAGTTAATTTAGGGTTTGATCAATCCATGGGTGATAGAACTCAAATTTTATCTGCCGATGTCGATGGTTTTAATAATGGAACCCCGGGTAATGGTCGTGGTACATTACAATCTGTCAACGTGAAAAACAAATTGATGGATATTACGTTAGACTATACTAAAGATTTTGGGAGTTCAAATTTAGAGGTGCTTTTAGGATATTCCTTCCAGAGTTTTCAAAACTATGGTAACACCATTAATGGATTTGGATTGAATGCTAGAAATTTTAATGATGCCGTTTCAAATCTTAAAAGTTCTGCGGACATTATTAATAATGCGATAAATGTGCCATATCAACAATTTGGGTATAGTGCCAATGGACTTTTTATCAACCAAATCGTTCCGGTAATTAATAGCAACGTGTCTTTTCCAGCACCAGGTGGTATATCAGTGAATTCCGTTACCGGCGATACCTACAATAACACAGATGAGTTACAATCGTATTTTACGCGATTGAATTATAAAATTGCAGAAAAGTATTTATTTACATTCACTTTGCGTGCTGATGGTTCTTCTAGTTTTGGGCCTAATTTTCAGTATGGCTTTTTCCCTTCCGGTGCCTTTGCTTGGAAATTGCAAGAAGAAGATTTTATTCCCGAAGCATTTTCCACACTTAAATTACGTTTGGGTTATGGCGTAACAGGTAACCAAAGTGGTTTAGGATACGGTAATTTTACGCGTAGACAACGTTTTGGTGGTATTGGTATAGGTAATGGTGGAGAGGTCAATCCAAATGGAAGTGTTACAGTAGCTTTTTTCAATCCGGATTTGAAATGGGAATCTACTGCTCAAGCAGGCATTGGGCTTGATTTTGGTATTAACAATGAACGATTGAACGGTTCTATTGACGTTTACCATAAAACAACTACCGATTTATTATTGCAACAGGAAGCGGCTCAGCCAACTCCTCAACCTTTTTTCTTTGGAAATCTAGATGCTAAGGTCATCAACAAAGGAATCGAATTGGCAATAAATTATGATGTCATTCAACAAGAGGATATGACTTGGAATGTTGGCTTTAACGTTTCCTATAATAAAAATGAAGTACAGGATTTTGATGGTTTGATTCAAACAGGTGCCATCAATGGAAATGGATTGACCGGTGCCTATGCGCAGTTGCTAGCCGAAGGTCAACCTTTGTTTTCTTTTTATTTACGCGAATTCGCAGGTTACGATGCTAACGGAATTTCAATCTATCCGAACGGGGATAAACAAGAATTTGTAGGCAAAAGCGCTTTACCAGATTACGTGGTTGGTATTACCACATCTTTCTCTTACAAAAGGTTTGATTTTAATGCCTTTTTGACGGGTCAGTATGGTCAGTATGTTTATAACAACACTGCAAATGCGTTTTTTACCGCTGGAGTTATTAATTCAGGACAGAATGTGATTTCGGATGTATTAACTAGTGGTGAATCTTCCGCAAATGCGCCCGATGTATCTACCCGTTTTTTAGAAAAGGGTGATTTCTTAAGATTGCAAACGGTATCTTTGGGTTACAATGTACCTCTTGAAAATACGGGTTTCTTTAAAACCTTCCGTTTATCCCTAATAGGGCAGAATCTGTTTGTGATTACACCGTATTCAGGATTAGATCCAGAGGTAGATGTTCCAAAATCACTTAATAATATTCCATCTGCTGGAATCGATTATACGAGTTATCCAAGAGCAAAAACTGTAACTTTCGGAATTAATGCAACTTTTTAAAAAAATATATGAAAATGAAAAACACAATTAAATGGCTATTCATATCAGTACTTTTCGCTGGGATTAGCTGTACAGATTTAGAAATTGAACAGACGGACTCCTTTTTTGATCCTTCCCTATCTTCCGACTTTACTGGGGTAGATCCCGCTGCGTCCTTGGATGGGCTATATGGAGCGATGAGAGGGCAAATTGAAGATCAGGCGAATTTTTACGCATTGGCAGAAGTGTCTTCGGATGAATTATTGGTGCCTACAAGAGGAACCGATTGGGGTGACAATGGGGTGTGGCGTAATCTACATGACCATAATTGGGATGCAGTGCATTCTTTCATTAAAAATACATGGAATAATTTAAACCAAAATGTGTATAATGCAACATTGATTGTTGATTCTAGAAGTGGTGGTTCTCCACAGCAGGTTGCTGAAGCGAAATTTTTGAGAGCTTTCAATACCTATTGGCTTACGGATTTTTACGGTCAGGCGCCATTTAGAACTCCCGATGAAGGGCCAAATGTGAATCCCTCTGTGAAAACTAGGGCTGAAGCTTTTGATTTTGCTGTACAGGATTTAATGGAGGCGATTCCAGATTTACCTACAAGTGGTCCAGGTTCATCCTTGAGCCGAGCATCTAAAGCATCCGCACAATTTTTATTGGCTAAACTATACCTTAATAAATTTATCTTTTTAGGCACGTCTGCGGAGGCTTCAGATATGAATAAAGTCATTGAGAATGTAGACGCTATTGCTGCACAAGGATTTGCATTGGAATCTGGTTATTTTAATTTATTTACAGATGCAGTGGATTCAGAGACCATATTCTTTACAACATCAAGTGTTGGAAATAGAATGTGGAATACCTTGCATTACAAACAAAATGCACCAGGGAATGATGGTGGAGGCTGGAATGGATTTACTACTTTATCCGAGTTTTACGATTTATTTGAAGGAGACTCTAACTCTAACGAACCAGGGTCTGGACAAGAGGAGCGTAGAGGATTTGTTCCGACAGACGGATCACATTTCGGAATCGGGTATGGCTTTTTAGTGGGTCAACAGTACGACGAAACAGGTGCCGCCATGACTGATAGAACAGGAAATCCATTGGTATTTACAAAGGAACTCCCAGGACTTTTAGGAAACAATGAGCGTACTGGAATCAGGGTCATTAAATATCACCCAGAAAATGGTTCTTTTGCAAACCACGAAGTATTTTTTAGATACGCAGATGCACACTTGATGAAAGCTGAAGCTATTTTGAGAGGCGGTACCTCAGGAAGTACAGCTTTACAAATGGTGAATCAACTTAGAACTTTGAGAAGTGCTTCTTCAATGGCGAGCGTCACTGAACAGACGATTTTAGATGAAAGAGGGCGTGAACTATATGGTGAATTTTGGAGAAGAAACGATCAAATTAGATTTGGTAAGTTTTCTGAACCATGGGAGTATAAAACCAATACCGATGATTTTAGGGTATTGTACCCAATTCCTGCAACCGCATTGATTTCAAATCCTAATTTAATTCAAAACCCAGGATACTAATTTTGTATCATATTATTTTGAACTTTAGTCAGAAGGGGGAAATTTCCCCCTTCTTTTATTAAAAATCCTTCTTAAAAGGTATGTTAAGAGCAATTGTTTATGTAAGTTGTTTTTTTGTTTTTGGGTGTTCCCAAAAAAAAGAGGATTTTTTTTTCAAAACACTTGATCCCAACTATACAGGCATCAATTTTAATAACCAAATCACTAATACTCCAAACCTGAATATCCTTAACTATTTGTACTTCTACAATGGCGGAGGCGTCTGCGCTGGAGATTTTAATAACGATGGGTTCGTGGACATTTACTTTACATCAAACCAGCAAGCGGATAAATTATATCTAAATCAAGGCCATCTTCAATTTAAGGATATCACCACTATAGCTGGCATAGATAATTCTGATGGTTGGACAAATGGGGTCACTTCCGTGGACATCAACAATGACGGATTATTGGATATTTATATTTGTAAAACTTCTAATTATTTGAATATCACAGGCAAAAACTTATTATTTGTCAATAAGGGAATCAAGGATGGTGTTCCTTCCTTTAAAGAGGAATCCCAAATGTTTGGATTGGATATTTCCGCATTTTCAACCCAAGCTGTCTTTTTTGATTATGATCTCGACGGCGATTTGGACCTATTCCTGTTAAACCATTCAGTTCATCCCAATCGAACTTACGGCAATGGCAAC
>JBBSLN010000034.1:0-11809 GCA_038255205.1 Flavobacteriales bacterium | reverse complement strand
CTTCAGGAGGTTTCGCAAGCTCATTGACAAAATACTCTAACAGAATTCTAGAATTGATGGCTGATGCTGCAATGAATCCGCTATTAGTAGAGGAAGAATTTCAAAAAGAAAAGGATAAGCTTCTCGAGAACTTAAAATCAGAAGAAAAAAGTGTGGATGCAGTTGCTGGACGTGTAGGAGATGCTCTATCTTATGGAATACAACATCCTTATGGTGAGTTTACAACTGAAAAAACAGTTAATAATATAACTTACGGTGACGTTTATGCGCATTACCAAAAACAATTCAATCCGAACAATGCCTATTTAGTAGTTGTTGGTGACGTGAATCCTAAAGATATTAAAGCTCAAATTGAAAAGCAGTTTGGAAAATGGAAGAAATCTGTTGTAATTGAAACAACTGTTCCCGCAGCAAAGGCGAATGCACAATACACACAAATCAATTTTGTGGATATGCCGAATGCGGTTCAATCGAACATCAATTTAACGCATAATGTGGATTTAAAAATGAACAATCCCGATTACCACGCTGTGCTAATTGCGAACAAAATATTAGGTGGTGGCTTCAACAGTTATTTAAATATGAATCTACGCGAAAAGCATGGATATACCTATGGCGCTCGTTCTGGGATTGATGCTGACAAATATGTTGGCCAGTTTTCTGCAAGTACTGCGGTAAGAAATATGGTAACTGATAGCTCTGTGGTCAATATGTTGAAAGAAATCAAACGTATCAAAACCGAACCTGTTTCTGCCGATGATTTGAAAAATGCAAAAGCAAAATATGTTGGCGACTTCGTGTTGGCTTTAGAAAGTCCTCAAACAATCGCTCGATATGCATTGAATATCAAATTGAATGATTTACCAAAAGATTTTTACGCTACCTATTTACAAAAAATCAATGCAGTCACCGCTGAAGATGTTTCACGTGTAGCTAATAAATATTTCAAAGCCGAAAACTCGAGAGTAGTCGTGGTAGGTAAAGGCAGCGACGTGATTGAAAACCTTGAAAAAACAGGGATTCCAATCTTATATTTTGATAAATATGCCAATCCCGTAGATAAACCAGTATTTTCAAAACCACTTCCTGAAGGATTGACTGCACAGGCGGTTATTGACAACTATCTAAAAGCCATTGGCGGAAAAGACAAGGCCAAAACAGTGAAAAGCATTCAGAGCAGTGCAAATGTTACTGTAGAAGGTGTGCCGATTCCTCTAAAAGCTGAATTGAAAGCGATGGCTCCAAATATGGAATCGATGGAAATGTCCGCCGAAGGTATGGGCGTTTTAATGAAGCAAAAATTTGACGGCACCACTGGATACGCTGAACAACAAGGACAGCGCAAGGATTTGACAGCTGAAGAAGTGGCCCAAAGCAAAGCAAAATATTCAATATTCCCGGAATTGTATTTTGAGGCTTCAGAAATCAGTTTAGAAAGTGTCATAGATATTGATGGCAGTGAGGCATACAAATTGAAAGTTTCTAAAAATGGTAAGGATTCTTTCAGATACTATGACATTAAATCAGGACTATTGAAAAGAGTTGAAGCTACCGAAGAAGCTCAGGGACAATCAATTACAAGTGTTTCTGATTATGAGAATTATTCCGAAGTCAGTGGATTGCAGTTTCCTTATAGCCAAACAATCAAAGCTGGCCCACAGGTTATCAATTTAAATATTACCAATATCAAAGTGAACGAAGGCGTGACCGAAGCTGATTTTAAATAAGGTCAATGACAGTGCGAGTGTTTTTAACAATCGCCGAATGATGATTGATAAAAATTTATCGAAAGCAATACGAGTAAAATCTAAAGAATCCGAAGTTTAGACCCTTCGGATTTTTTTATTCGTTTGGTTCATTTGACTCCGATTTTAATTCCTCCGCTCACCTGTTTCGTCATTAATGGTTTAAAAAAAACAAAACGTTAAGTCTCATAACTTCAGCCTTCATGCTTCTTGCTTCACACTTCGTACTTCATACTTCATGCTTCTAACCTCCTCCAAATCACAAAAATCGTTAAATACAAACCATCAAACATCAATATTTATTAGATTTGTATCTCAAACCAACAAACAAATTCTATGATGACATTAAAAAATATTGGTTTAATCGCTCTAACAAGCCTTTTCATTGTAGCCTGTAAAAACGAAACTAAACCAGAGTTGAAGACTGTAGATACGGCAGTTACGGCGGAAGCAAACATACTGGACCCAAATGCACATTATGCCAAGGCCGAGTTCGGAATTGAAGGAATGACATGCGCCATGGGTTGTGCAAAAACCATTGAAAAGAAAATCGCTCGAATGGAAGGCGTAAAGTCCGCTAAAGTAGATTTTGACAAACAATTAGCAATGGTAGAATACGACGACGCGAAAGTGACTCCAAAATCTCTTGAAGAAGCCGTTAAGAAAACTGGAGATATGTATTCTGTCAAAGACATGAAAACTGTAGAATCATTTACAGCAGATACAATGGAATGAAAACCAGGCTGTACCATGGCTTGTTGTGCAGACAAAACGGGTGTTGGCGAAGCAATGACCGACACTAAACCATGTGCTGACGATTGTAAAAAAGCATGTTGTGCGGATAAGAAGAAAACGTAACAATAACTAAAAACATACTTAAAGCTATTCAAATGAGTGGCTTTTTTTATTCCCAAACTTTAAAAGGCTTCTTGCTCAATTGCGAATTGTAATATCTTGAGTCGCCCGTGACCTCTTTCCCAAGCCATAGTGGTTTTTCAAAAACTTCAGAGGCATGGTTTAATTCAACTTCCGCAACAATCAATCCTTCATTATCTCCAAAAAATACATCGACTTCAAAGTGATGGTTGCCAACTTTTACTTCGTAACGAATTTTATCGATCACACCTGGTTCGCATAATTTAATAAGTGCTTCGGCATCATCTTTTGAGAGTTCTCTTTCCCATTCAAAACGTGAAACACCGCCATCTGAAGATTTCCCTTTTACCGTTAGAAATCCTTTCTCGTCTTTGAGTCTGACCCTGACGATCCGTTCTTTATCAGTATTCAAAAAACCTTGTATGATTCTTATTTTGTTACAGGCTTCCATTTTGAATGCTTCAGATGTGACCAAAAATTTCCGTTCTATTTCTATCATAGTATTGCCCACGGAAGTGGGTATCTTATTATTCTTCACCTCCTAGGTCTTGGATGGTTTTAGATTCTATCCGACCAGATTCATAGTTGTGATTGGTCAACCAAACCATACAATTTGCAATAGTTTCAGGATGAATCGGACGATAGCGTTGCAATTCTCCTAGTTGCATTATTGGATTTATTAACTTAAATACAAATTTCATGATTGATTCGCCAACTCGCTTTTCATCTCGTTCTCCTGTAATCAATGAAGGCTGCAATATGTAGGTGTGTTTTATGTTCAAATCTAAAACAGCAGCTTCCATCTTGCCTTTAATTCTGTTATAAAAGACCTTGCTATTTTTTTTAGCACCCAACGCTGAAATCACAACGAATGCATCAATACCATTCTGTTTACACAGCGATGCAGAAGCCACAGGGATTCCATAATCGATTTTCTTATAGGTTTCCTTGTCCGAGGTCTTTGATTTTGTAGTTCCGATACAGCAAAAGACCTCTTCAGCTTTAAACTTGTCCTTATAGTGTTCTAATTCAAATAAGTCAATAATATATTCCGTCAGTTTTGAATGCTTGATACCACAAATGTTTCTGCTGAATAAGGTAATGTGCGTATAACGTTCATCGTTTAAAAGCTTTTGCAATAACAAGCCTCCCGTGAGTCCTGTTGCTCCTAAAATGATAGCGTTTTTCGACATGGTTTTCTTTGCGTTTGAATTAGATGTCATAAATTTACATCATGCCAAACGATTTACCAATAAGAAAGATTATTCATGTGGATATGGATGCATTTTATGCGTCCGTAGAACAACTGGACAATCCCGAATTGAAGGGCAAGCCTTTGGCAGTTGGTGGAAGCGCAAAACGAGGCGTTGTTGCTGCTGCAAGTTATGAAGCTCGAAAATTTGGGGTGCGAAGTGCGATGAGTGGTATACAAGCTAAACGCAATTGCCCGGAATTGATTTTTGTACCTCCACGTTTTGACCGTTATCAGGAAATCTCTAAAAAAATTCGAAAGATATTTTATGAATACACTGATTTGGTAGAACCATTATCGCTTGATGAAGCGTATTTGGATGTAACCGAAAACAAAAAAGGAAATCCAAGCGCTTCATTGATTGCGAAAGAAATCCGAGAGCGTATTTTTAATGAAGTTGGCTTGACCGCTTCTGCAGGAATTTCCATCAATAAATTTGTGGCAAAAATAGCAAGCGATTACAACAAACCTAACGGTCAGAAAACCGTTAATCCAGAAGATGTTTTAGAATTTTTGGAACAATTAGACGTTCGTAAATTTTACGGTGTTGGGAAAGTCACGGCCGAAAAAATGTACCAATTGGGCATTTTTACAGGGACCGATTTAAAGAAGAAATCCATAGAATATCTCGACGGACATTTTGGAAAATCCGGTCAGCATTATTTTGAAATCGTAAGAGGTATTCATCACAGTGAAGTAAAACCAAATCGCATCCGAAAATCATTGGCTGCAGAACGAACCTTCAACGAGAATCTTTCAAGTGAAATATTCATGCTTGAAAAGTTGGACAACATTGCAAAGGAGGTTTCAAAACGTCTTGGAAAAAGCGAAGTTTCTGGTAAGACGGTCACTTTGAAAATTAAGTACAGTGATTTTACATTGCAAACTCGCAGTAAAACATTGCCTTATTTTATTGGTGATAAAGATGTAATTCTAGAAACCGCCAAAGAACTACTATTTCAGGAAAAAATGAGCAATTCAGTGAGATTGCTTGGCATATCAATGTCTAATCTGAACACGGAAACATCAAAAAACCAGGAGCCAATACAAAAAGAAAAAATAGTGAGTGTACAGTTGAAGTTTGAGTTTTAAGTAACTTGACTTTATAAAAAAAAGTCGAACTTCGTTTAACGATCGCTGTGAAAAATTGAAACTATCCATATAATAACATTAACCTTCCTTATGCCAAAAATTAAATTATTAAGAAAAAATAATATAGTCATATGAAAATAACCACCGCTATTCTTCCTCTTCTATTAACGTTCCTTATTAGCTGTCAAACCGACAAGAAAGAAAAAACTACAGAAACTAAAATAGAAAATTTTACATCTCATAATTATGGAGACTTGGTTGCCCTATTTAAAGAATGGCGAACATTTGAAAAACCACCCTTACTCGATGGGGCTCCTGATTATACGGTAGAAACCTTTGAAAAGCGTTGGCCAAAGTTTAGAGAATTGCAGTCAAGATTACAATCTATTGACTCTACAAAATGGTCAGTAGAAAATCAGGTGGATTGGATGATTGTTTGGGCTGAAATGAACGGCTATGATTTTAACCATCGAATTTTAAAACCTTGGGCTCGTGATCCTGCTTTTTATAAATCGGTTTGGTCCGACAGAAGCGATGTGCCAGCTCATGAGGGTCCGACCCATCATGGAACGACAGAACTATGGACCTATACGTTCCCTTTATCAATAGAGGAAAGACTCAGAATCTTAACTGATTTAAAAGTAATTGCCCCACTAAATGCTCAAGCGAAGAGAAATTTAACTGGGAATGCTAAAGACTTATGGATTACTGGTATTAGAGATATTCAAGAGCAAAGTCTGGTGCTAAATAATCTCAAAGAGCAATCTGATATCAAAGATGATTTAGTATTAGTGGCTGCTATTAATGAAGCGATAGCTTCCTCTAATGATCTGGTGACCTGGTTGAAGAATCAATCCAAACTAAAAACTGGGCCTTCTGGAATTGGCAAAGACAACTACACCTGGTATTTACAAAATGTACACTTGGTCCCGTTAACCTGGAATGATGAAGTCATGATTTTAAAGCGTGAACTGGCGCGTGCCTGGTCTTCTTTAAAATTAGAAGAGCACAGAAATAGACATTTACCAGAATTGGTGGATGCAGACACTCCTGAAGCGTATGATAAAATGGCTGACGCGTCTGCTAAAAGTTTAATTAATTTTTTAGATAAGGAAGGCATAGTTACTGTGGAGACTTATTTTGATCCTGCATTACGCAAACATTTGGGTGAGTTTGTCCCCAAAGAGAAGCGAAACTTTTTCTTGATTGGCGCGCACTACGACCCTAGACCTTTATACTCACATTTTTACCATTGGTTTGAATTGGCACGTATGGATAACGAGCCACATAAAAGTGAAATAAGAAAAGGCCCATTACTATATAATATTTTCGATTCAAGAAATGAAGGAACAGCCACAGCAGTTGAAGAAATGTTTATGCAAGCTGGTTTATATGATGATAGTCCAAGGACCAGAGAGATTGTATATATAATGATTGCGCAACGTGCTGCAAGAGGTTTGGGGTCATTATATGCTCATGCAAATGAGATGACCATGGAAGAAGCTGGGCGTATTCACAGCGAATACACACCTCGTGGTTGGATGAAAACCGAAAAAGAGCTACTCATTTTTGAGCAACATTTGTATTTGCGTCAACCAGGATATGGAACAAGTTATATCACTGGAAAATATTTATTAGAAAATACAATGGCCGATTATGCCAAAAACCAAGAATTACAGGGTAAACCATTTGATTTAAAAGACTTTTTTGATACCCTAAATAGTATTGGCAATATCCCCGTTTCATTGGTTAATTGGCAAATAACAGGCTCTAATAATCCTTTGAAAATTATTAATAATTGAAGAGTGTAAGACATAATGAACAAAATGCTACCAAAGTAGTACAGGCCATAACCTCCCTTTGGTCGGCAAGGCTCCATAAGAGCGTTAAACGAAACACTCTAAAAACTACAACTCGTAATTTCCGTAACCCTCAACGTATTCACCATACCTTTTTCTTGAATTGGCATGGCCGCAAGACTAACGAGCATATCTCCAAGCTCTAGATAGCCCATTTTACAGGCAATGGCATTTACATCTTCGATGGTTTCATCAGTGCTTACAAACTTGTCATAAAAAAACGCTTTCACGCCCCAAAGTAAGTTGAGCTGCGTTAAAATACGCTTATTGGATGTAAAGACTAAAATATGGGCACTCGGTCGCCATGCTGATATTTGAAAGGCAGTATAACCACTATTCGTTAACGTAGAAATAGCTCGAGCATTAATATCGTTTGCCATGTGTGCAGCGTGATAACAAATAGATTTAGTGATATAACGCTTCGTACGAATATGAGGTGGAATTTGTGGTACTTTAATCAATGGAGAATCTTCGACACTACGAATGATATTAGCCATTTGACGAATCACTTGCACTGGATATTGTCCAACCGATGTTTCACCTGAAAGCATCACAGCGTCGGCACCATCCATCACCGAATTGGCAACGTCATTGACTTCTGCTCGCGTAGGCGTTAAACTCGTAATCATGGTTTCCATCATTTGGGTCGCAATAATCACAGGAATTCTTGCTCTTTTGGCTCTCAACACCAATTGCTTTTGAATCAATGGCACCTCTTCCGCAGGAATTTCGACACCCAAATCACCACGTGCCACCATCAAGCCATCACAATACGCCACAATCTTATCGATATTTTCAACAGCTTCTGGTTTTTCTATTTTTGCAATGATTGGAATTTTATGGTCACTGTGTTCTTTTATCAATTCTTCGAGTTGCATCAAATCTTCCGCATGACGCACAAACGACAATGCCATCCAATCCACTTTCATTTTGATAGCGAATATGGCATCTTCTATGTCTTTTTCAGTCAAGGCTGGTTGTGAAATATTTGTATTCGGAAGGTTAACTCCTTTTTTAGATTTCAACGGACCCCCTTGAATGACCCTTGCCTTAACTTCTGATTTTTTATCTGTAGAAATAACTTCAAAAATCAATTTTCCATCATCAAGAAGAATACGTTCACCCGGTTTTGCGTCCTGTGGAAAACGGTCATAAGTCATATAGACACGCTCTTTTGTACCCTCAAATTTCTTTCCTGTTGCAAAAATTATTTCGTCTCCAGGATTGACAATCACTTCACCTTTCATCACCCCAACACGCAATTTAGGACCTTGCAAATCGCCAAGAATAGCCGCGTTGAAGCCGAACTCTTCATTGAGTTCACGAATCATTATAATGCGTTCTTCTACATCTTTGTAATCAGCATGTGAAAAATTCACCCTGAATACGTCCACGCCTTCTTCCATCATCGCCTTTAAAACTTCTTTCGTACTTGTGGCCGGTCCCAATGTGGCTACTATTTTGGTTTTTTTTCTTTTTAACATTATTAAAAAATTAAATTGTCTTTAGATTTTATCTGTTCAGAATCAATACTATAACTCGTTATTAGTTGTGGTATGCCTTGAAGCTTATCCAGTAATTGGCTTTCATTATTTGTTTCGTCATCATCGGTCGTGATTTTTATAAAAAAATCAACTTTCTTGAATTCAGGTAACAAATGATAGGTTTTTAACATAATTTGGTCACTATTAAACAACGATCCTGAACTTTGTAAACTAGCTTCCTCTTTTTTACAGACATTTGAAATCAAATGCCAAACTGTCTGTTGTTGTTTATCTTCCCATTCATAGATAGAATAATTCGCATCTAGATATTTATAGTCAAGATCTTGCGGCATTCGCACAAGATTGATGTTTAATTGTTTATTGAGAAGATAGGCCAATCGATAGTCTTCTAACCTGCAATGTATGGCAATGAGGGAAAAGGAAGCGTCATAAAAATCATCGACAAGCAGTTTGTGTACAGCCATAATGTAGCAATCATGAACCGTAAATATAGCATTTTATCGTTACTGCTGTATGAAGATTTCGTTATTCTTAACGAATGAAAGCCACGAAAACGTTATAGTTTCAAAGGTTTTGAAGAAAGCGCTTACACGATTTTATTATAATGGTTTAGTAATCTTATTTTGAAATGCAAAAAAGGCACGTTTAGAAGCTTTTTCCTCCGCCTTTTTCTTGGAAGTAGCGCGCGCTTTGGAAATCACTTTATTATCTATTGATAATTTGACACTGAAATGCTTAATATTGTCATTTCCCGTATCTTCATAAACATTGTAATCAAATGTTCTCTTTTCTTTTTGGCACCACTCAATTAACAAACTCTTATAACTGATGACTTTTCCTTCCAATGTTTCAATGTCGACATGGGCATCGATGACTCTTTTAAAAATAAATTTTTCACAACATTTATAACCTCTATCCAAAAAAATCGCGCCCACCAAGGCTTCAAATAAATTTCCGTGAATATTGCTACCGAAATTGCTTTTCGGGATTTTAGTTTCAACAAAATCAATCAAGTTTAGTTCTTTACCCAGTTCGTTGAGGTGTTCCCTGCTGACGATTTTAGAACGCATTTTAGTGAGATATCCTTCATCGCCTTCTGGCACTTCACTATACAAATAAGAAGCAACTACAGATCCCAGCATGGCGTCGCCTACAAATTCAAGACGTTCATAGTTGATTGCAGATCCATTTAGGTCCTTGATGTTCATGGAACGGTGCGTAAAGGCTTTGACATAAAGACTTTTGGTTTTCGGTTTAAAGCCGATAATTTTTTCAAGTTGCAAAAAAAAATTCCCGTCAATTTTTTTTGAACGGGAATTTAATATGTTACGAATGTATGAATTCATTCAAATTTTAATCTAATTTTTTAAAAAGCACACATGCATTGTGACCACCAAATCCAAATGTATTACTCATGGCGACCTTAACCTCTCTCTTTTGAGCTTTGTTAAGTGTCAAATTCAATCCCGGATCTATATTTTCATCAACTACAGTGTGGTTGATTGTAGGCGGTACAATGCCACGTTCCATTGCCATAATCGCTGCAATGGACTCTATGGCGCCAGCTGCACCCAACAAATGTCCAGTCATGGACTTGGTTGAGTTAATCGCTATGTGCTTGGCATGTTCACCAAATACTTCAGTTATTGCTTTTAGTTCGGCAACATCACCCAAAGGTGTGGATGTTCCGTGCGTGTTGATATGATCAACGTCTTCCGGTTTCAATCCTGCGTTATCCAAACAGTTTCTCATTACTGCCATGACACCTATTCCTTCTGGGTGTGGTGCTGTCATGTGGTAGGCATCCGAAGATAAACCTCCACCTAATAACTCAGCATAGATTTTTGCTCCTCTTGCTTTTGCATGTTCATAATCTTCAAGAATGATTGCCCCTGCACCTTCTCCTAAAACAAAACCATCCCTGGTTGCGTCAAAAGGTCGAGAAGCTGTTTCTGGGCTATCATTTCGTGTAGATAAAGCATGCATGGCATTAAAGCCTCCCATTCCTGCCTTGGTAACCGCGGCTTCACTTCCACCCGTAACAATGACATCACAATACCCCAAACGTATATAGTTTAGAGCATCAATCATGGCATTGGCTGACGAAGCACAGGCAGAAACTGTAGTATAGTTCGGTCCCATAAAGCCATGTTTAATGGAGATGTTTCCTGGAGCTATATCGGCAATCATTTTTGGAATAAAAAACGGATTAAATCGAGGCGTTCCATCGCCAGCGGCAAAATTTAGAACTTCATCTTGAAAAGTTTCCAAACCTCCTATACCTGCACCCCAAATAACACCAACCCGAAGTTTATCAACAACATTCAAATCAAGCTTTGCATCTGCAATGGCTTCATCAGAAGCCACCATGGCATATTGCGTAAATCGATCCATTCTATTGACAAGTTTTCTGTCAATAAAATCAGTGGGTTCAAAGTTTTTTAATTCGCAAGCAAATTTTGTCTTGAACTTTTCAGTATCAAAATAGGTTATAGGTGCAGCGCCACTTTTACCAGCAATCAGAGCATCCCAATATTCGTCTTTGGTATTCCCGATTGGTGTTAAAGCGCCTAAACCCGTAACTACAACTCGCTTTAATTCCATAAAGTTGGGTAGCTTATTTTTTTGCTGTTTCTATATAAGAGATAGCTTGACCTACAGTAGCGATATTTTCAGCTTGGTCATCTGGGATTTGAATATCAAATTCTTTTTCGAATTCCATGATCAGTTCTACGGTATCCAATGAATCTGCTCCTAAATCATTTGTGAAGCTAGCTTCTGTAACGACTTCGTTTTCATCTACTCCTAATTTATCGACGATAATCGCTTTTACTCTTGATGCAATGTCTGACATAATTTTTTAATTTTAAGTTTAATTTGAACGGCAAAAATAAAAAACTTTATTTTAAAACCCATCTTTAATTTGAAATGTGTTTGTAATTTAGTGAAAATACGTTGAAGTATTTCCGTTTTGCCCTCTAATTGTTAATAATTATTCTTTTTTTTGTTTTGAATTCTTTAGAACTGAATGTCTGTAAAATGAAGCGTATTGTAATTTTTGCGTCCGGAAGTGGCACTAATGCTGAAAATCTAATAAGGTTTTTTCACAACAGAGAAACTGGTTCTGTTATTCAGGTGCTGACTAACAATCCTTATGCCAAAGTATTGGAGCGAGCCAAAAACCTGAATGTAAGCGCACTATCATTCAACCGGATCGCCTTCTCACAAAGCGATGACGTACTAAATATTTTAAAAACATCACAGCCCGATTTGATTGTGTTGGCAGGATTTTTATGGAAATTTCCAGACTTTATTTTGAACGAATTCCCAAACAAGGTCATCAATATCCATCCAGCCATATTGCCAAAATATGGAGGTAAAGGCATGTACGGAAGTTTTGTTCACCAAGCGGTAGTGGCCAATAAGGACACTGAAACAGGTATCACGATCCATTATGTGAATGAGCATTATGATGAAGGT
>JBBSLN010000033.1:0-12191 GCA_038255205.1 Flavobacteriales bacterium | reverse complement strand
TATTTTCATAAGTCGTTTCTATTGTTTTTTAATGGTCTTATGCAGTTCGCATTAAGAACAATTATGTTTTTAATTGATGATGTTAACAATGCTCGTGTCATAAGTCGTTTCTATTGTTTTTTAATGGTCTTATGCAGTTCGCATTAAGAACAATTATGTTTTTAATTGATGATGTTAACAATGCTCGTGTCATAAGTCTTCTTTATTGTTTTTTAAAGGTCTTATGCAGTTCGCATTAAGAACAATTGTGTTTTTAATTGATGATTTTAACAACGCTCGTGTCATAAGTCGTTTCTATTGTTTTTCAGTCTGATGCTTCCGAAGCTTCGGGACGCATTAAAGACTCTTGGTTCGATTGATGAATTCGGATATGCTCTTGTCATATTCTAATTGATTTAATAATGTTAAACTGTTCATTTTTTGATTGATGATTTGATGATTTGACCACGCCGTTGGCGTGGCTGATGAAATATTATTTTAAAAAATTGATGGTTAAAGGATAATGGTATAATTCGCCATCACGTGCTTTCAAACTCGCTTTCACTATAAAAACAAGTTCCAGTATGAACCCAATAATGGCTAAAGCACCAAGTCCACCACCAATATAGAGTAGAGGAGAAGGCTTACCAATATTGATATGAAAATCATTAAAGCCGTTAAAATCGATAAGGTTGATGCCATCGAACATGTTGAATATGAAAAATGGAATACTGATGGTTCCAAGGATCACTGCATATAACAAAATACTTATCTGAAAGTTGATGGCTTGCTTACCATGCGCGTCCACAAAGGGCGATTTCTCTTTGTTGGTTACCCATAGGACTATTGGCCCAATGAAATTTCCAAAAGGAATTAAAAACCTTGAAAAGGTCGATAAATGAATGAATGTTGCGATATTTTTTTGATGGTTGTCTAGCATGGTTTCAAAAGTATATAATAGTTTCTTATGCAAATATATATCCAAAAGAAGGTACTATGCAAACCATAGTAGTATAATTTAACATAAAATTAACAAATTGAGATATGGAATTAATTCGATATTTTAGCAGAAATATATCTGTAAATGATGATTTCTCCCAGTAAACTCAATACATACCTAATGTTCAAGTTGCCTTCTGCATATTTGTGTGGCGTACGGACAAAATTTTTAAATAGTGATAGATGTGTGGTCACAGTTAAGCATCGATGGTTCAATCAGAATCCCTTTAATTCTATGTTTTGGGCAGTGCAAGGTATGGCTGCCGAATTAACCACAGGAGCTATGGTCATGTCAAAAATCAGGGAAAGTGGGAAGAATATTTCGATGTTGGTTGCCAATAATAATGCTTCATTTATGAAAAAGGCGACTGGAAGAATCACGTTTGAATGTGTGGATGGTAATTTGGTGAATGAAGCAATTGATAAAGCGATTGCTACTGGTGAAGGACAAACGATATGGATGAAATCCATTGGAAAAAATTCAGAAGGCGTGGAGGTGTCCTGTTTTAATTTTGAATGGACGCTGAAGGTTAAAATTTAGATATTAGACGTTAGATATTAGATATTTGAAGCTAGAAGCTAGAAGCTAGAAGCTAGACGCTAGACGCTAGAAGTTTTGGATTGAAAAGCTATTTTAAAGACTATCAAAGAATTTCACGGAGATAACTTGAGTTTGCATTTTTCCCATTAACTAAATACTGCGACTGCGACTGAAGACTGCCGACTGCCAACTGCCGACTGCCGACTGAAGACTGCCTACTGCCGACTGAAAACTGCCGACTAATTAAAAGTATCACTCTCAATCTCACCATCTCGCAATCGAATCACTCGTTTGGCACGCTTAGCTACATCTTCCTCATGGGTTACGACAATCACGGTATTTCCTGCTTGATGAATTTCGTCAAATAATTGCATGATCTCCAATGAAGTTTTTGAGTCCAAATTTCCAGTTGGCTCATCGGCAAGAATGATGGAAGGTTTATTCACCAAAGCTCTACCGACTGCCACACGCTGACGTTGACCTCCTGAAAGTTCGTTGGGCTTATGATCCATTCGGTCTGCGAGTCCGACGCTTGTTAAGACTTCTGCAGCACGTTCGGTACGGTCTTTTTTGGAAGCTCCTGCGTAGATCATCGGCAACGCCACATTTTCCAATGCTGTTGTCCGTGGCAATAAATTAAAGGTCTGGAATACAAATCCGATTTCCTTATTCCTGATTTCTGCCAAATCATCATCACTCATTTGACTGACATCAGCACCATTAAGGATGTATTTTCCAGAAGTTGGCGTATCTAGGCAGCCTAAAAGATTCATCAAGGTAGATTTCCCCGAACCAGAAGGCCCCATTATCGCAACATATTCACCTCGCTTGATATCAAGGTCTATATCCTTTAAGACATAAACGGTCTCCTGACCCATTTGAAAATTACGCACAATATTTCTGATGTGAATGACGTTGTCCATTGTTGGTTCAAAGTTTAAAGTTCAAGGTTTTTTTTGTTTCAAGTTTCAAGTTTCTATAGTTTCAAGTTTTCCCACATTCCACATTCCTTGTACCTAAAACCTCATTCCTCATACCTATTTGCAAGGTACAGGATTTACGGATAATAGGACGCAGAACGTATGAAGTTGTTACACAATTTTTAAATTATTTCATCTACTCTAGATAAAAATTCCACCAATTGACGAACGGCTTTTCCTCGGTGTCCAATTTTGTTTTTTTCTTCAAGACTTATTTCGGCAAAAGTATGCTCATAACCTTCCGCCTTAAAAATCGGGTCGTAACCAAATCCTCCTTCACCACATTTTTCAGATGTGATCAAACCTTTGCAAATCCCTGTAAACGTATGGATTTTTCCATTTAAATGTAATGCAATAACGGTTTTAAATTGGGCTTTTCTATTTTGAAACTGTTTCAAATTATTCAAAAGCTTTTCCATATTATCTTCAGCATTTCTTTGTTCGCCAGCATAACGAGCAGAATAGACGCCAGGTTCGCCATTAAGAACTTCGACTTCGAGTCCTGTATCATCTGCAAAGCAATCATAACCATACTGTTTTTTTAGGTACTCTGCCTTTTCGATGGCATTACCTTCAATGGTGTCTTGGGTTTCTGGGATGTCTTCATGGCAGCCAATATCGGTCAGGCTCACTAATTTGATGTGCTCTGGAATAAGACTTTGAACTTCTTTAAGTTTGTTAAGATTATTGGTGGCGAAGACTAGTTGCATGATTTAACTTGATTTTGGAATAAAAATACAAACTAAAATTATATTATTTAAAATCATAACTCAACCCAATCCCATAAGCAGCGCCCTGAAAAGAATTCCGTCCCTTCAAAAGATAGGATAAACTGACATAAGCACCGAAATCTTTCGAAATGGGCTTAAAAAATGTGCTGCCTATCTTATGATATTCGACTCCAAATTCCCTAAAATTCTGCGGTCTTGGTGACCCACGATAGTCTATGCCTCCAAAGGAATATTGGTATTCATAATATGCATCATAGTACAATTTTTCTGTAGCTTTCCCTACCTTAAATGCAAATGGCAAGCTGTTCGGGACTTCTTCCAATTTATAAGAAAAACCGCTTTGAACAGTGCCGAACCAATTACTATGGCATTGATAATGAAGCATGGCGCGCGTTTCGACAATAGTTGCCTGTTGTCCCAAATCATTCAAATCTCCAATCTCATAATCGCTCAATGGTGTGGAAAATCCTGCGCCAAGACTTAATTCTAAAGTTCCGGAGTTTGTCTTTTTTTGGAGATATCGATATTTGGCAAACACGCTGATATCCTGAAAATCCTTATTGTCATCACTTATCAAATACGGAATACTGATTTGGGCATCAAGATTATTGGTAATACCATAAGCACCATAAAGGTTGGCATAATACAGGTTTCGTGATAAGTCAATCTTGTTCCTACCAGCAAAATATCCTTGAGAGTCTTCAAAGCCAAAACCAAGAACAGCTTTTCCGTTTCCCTGACCTCGATAAAAACCATCAATTTTACCTTGTGAAAAACTGTTGAACGTGAGAAAAATCAAAAATAGTGCACAATACTTCATTTGTTTGAATTGTAATTTGTTTTTAAGACGAAACAAAATTATCATCATTACAATTTTGCAATTACTATTCGAGCTTTGCTTAAATACTAATGAGGAATCTTATA
The DNA here is from genome assembly GCA_038255205.1 of Flavobacteriales bacterium. Lineage (GTDB taxonomy): Bacteria > Bacteroidota > Bacteroidia > Flavobacteriales > Flavobacteriaceae > JBPOFM01. The sequence continues at coordinate 8,037 of JBBSLN010000033.1, read as the reverse complement.
TTTGTTTGTAACAACTTTCTATTATGATAAAACCCATTTTATATTCACTTTCCTTGCTATTGCTTATGAATTGTTCTAAAAAAGAAGAGAAAAATACCGTCGAACTCTCGGCAGATAATCCATTCAATGTCGCGTTGAATGAGCCTTTCGATTATGGAAAGGTTACTGGGACTGACATTGAAGATTATGTGTCCTTCACTATAGAGGACGCTGTACAATCGGTCAATAACATTAAGGAGCAAGAAGTACCAACATTTAAAAATACGTTTATAGCTTTTGACGATATAGTCAATAATCTGGCGAAAGCCAATAATAATTCGTTCATGCTTTATTGGACGTCAACCGATTCATTGACAAGGGCAAAAGGTTTAGAATATTCCCAAAAAGTAGATTCCTTGAATACGGTCATTACTTCTGATAAGGGTTTATTCACTCAATTTGAAAAATTCGCAAAAACAGAAGATTATAAACAACTCGACGGTCACAGAAAACGATTGGTGGACGAGATTTTGGTCAATTTTAAACAATCTGGAGTGAATTTGGATACAGAAAAATTAGACCAGTTCAAAAAACTAAAAGCCGAAATCACCGATTTGACCTCACAATATTCCACGAATATGAACACGGCCAATGCGATGTTGACATTGGACGAAAAAGGTGCTGAAGGTCTGCCCGAAAGTTTTAAGGAAACCTATAAAAAAGGTGACAACCGTTACGAAATCCCAGTTATGCCAGCGACCAAAAATCCTGTGATGGACAATGCAGTGCAAGAATCCATTAGAAAAGAGTACACTACTTTGTATTCTAACAGAGGTGCAGATAAAAATCTCGATATTTTAAACCAGTTGGTCAAAAAACGATATGAATTAGGAAAATTGATGGGATATCAATCATTTGCTGAATATAATCTTGTGACCAAAATGGCGAAGACACCTGAAGCGGTCTGGACGTTTGTCAATAATCTGGTAGCGGAATCCAAGGAAAAAGCCTTGAAAGATGTTGAGGCGCTTAAAGCCACTAGGCAAAAAGAAAAAGGCACTGCAATGGATTCACCTTTGAACGCTTGGGATGTTGGTTTTTACCACAACGAAATACTAAAAAACAAATATCAGGTCGATAACGAAAAAATTAGGGAATACCTTCCTATGAAAGAAAGTCTCAAAGGAATGATGGATATCTATCAAGAATTGTTGGGGTTGACATTCAAGAAACTTGAAAATGCATCTGTATGGCATCCAGAAGTTGAAGCTTACGAAGTTTATGAAGGCGATACATTGAAAGGACGTTTTTATCTTGATTTATTCCCAAGACCCAATAAAGAATCTTGGTTTTACGGGGTGCCTTTGTCCTCCGGAAAACAAACTGCTGAAGGTTACGAAGTACCTGTGTCCATGCTCTTAGGGAATTTCACAAGGCCAACAGATGACCTGCCTTCCCTGTTAAGCCATAGTGAATTGAACACGTTGTTTCACGAATTTGGCCACATCATGAATGCCATGGCCTATGAAGGTGAATTTAGCATCCAGGCTGACACAAAAAATGATTTTGTCGAAGCCATGTCGCAGATTTTCGAAAACTGGATTTGGGATTATGACATCTTGAGTTCCTTTGCAAAACATTATAAAACAGGCGAGACGCTGCCAAAGGAATTATTTGACAACATGTTAAAAGCTAAAAATGTATCTTCAGGATTGTTTGCACAAGGCTCTTTGAGAAGTAGTATCTATGATATGAATTTGTACGATACATACAATCCGAGCGCACCTCTCGATACTGACCAATTATGGCGCGATCTCGACACACAGATGGATGTGATGAACTGGTACATTGAAGGCACGCATCCACAAGCAAGCTGGATTCATATCAATACGCATCCAACCTACTATTATGGTTATTTATGGTCAGAGGTCTATGCGCAGGATATGTTCACACTTTTTGAGACCAATGGATTGAGAGATCAAGCTACTGGCATTAAATACCGCAAGTTGATTCTGGCGAATGGAAGTCAAAGGGACGTGAACGATGCCGTAGTGGAATTTTTAGGAAGATCGTCAAATAATGAAGCTTACATAAAAAGTTTGGGTCTCTATTAGTTTAAAAAATTTAAGCATATTTTAAGATTTTGAGGACGGTTATTCTAACAATAATAAGGTATCTTACATTCAATTAAAATTAATGAATTATGACTGTAAATTTTCAATATGTAGATATCGATGCCAGCGAATGGCTTTCAGAACACGCAAAGGAAAAGTTGAACAAACTCGCCAATAAATATGAATTTATTGTAAGTGCCGAAGTGTTTTTTAAGGAAGATAATAACGAACCGGTAAATAGTAAAATCTGTAATATTCGGTTGAGTTTGCCTGGGCCTCGAATTTTTGCATCTTCCAATGAGAAGAATTACGAGATGGCCGTAAAGGAAACCATTAGCGATTTGGAAAAACAGTTAAAAAAGCGGAAGGAAACTTATAAAACTTATTGATTAACGATTTAAAATTATTTCTAAACAAGAAATAAGAAACAAGAAACAAGAAACAAGAAACGAAAAACGAGCCTTTATCTGTGATGATAAGGCTCGTTTTTTAGTATTGTGTAACCTCGATACAATTGTTCAATCACAAACAAGCGAATCATTTGGTGTGAAAAAGTCATTTTTGAAAGTGATAATTTCCCAGCCGCTTTGTTGTAAACTTCTTGAGAAAATCCATAAGGTCCGCCTATCACAAATACCAACTGTTTGATTCCCGAATTCATGTGTTTTTGAAGATATTCAGAAAAACCAACCGAATCCAGTTGTTGTCCATTTTCATCCAGCAGTATGAGAATATCTGTCGCGTTGAGCTTATTCAAAATAAGGTCGCCTTCTTTTTGCTTTTGTTGCTCTTCACTTAAATTTTTAACCTTCTTTGCATCTGGAATGATTTCAATTTCAAATTTCACATAAAAGCCAAGACGCTTTTGATAATCATCAATGAGCGATTGTAGTTGTTTATTATCGGTTTTGCCGATGGCGAGGAGTTTGATTTGCATGACGTAAAATTACAATTTTATTTGTCCATTGAATTTGGTATTTGTAATTTGAATATTTCGATTTTCAATTAGTATTTTTACAGTAAATATCGGGCAAATGATTACTCAAGACCAATTCCAAAAAGAAATAGATCTGATAATAGCAAATGCCATACGGGAAGATGTGGGCGACGGTGACCACAGTTCGCTGGCATGTATTCCTTCCGACGCCATGGGAAAGGCGAAGTTGTTGGTAAAGGATGAAGGCATCATTGCTGGTGTTGAGTTTGCCAAACAGGTTTTTAGATATATTGATAAAACCATGAAAGTGGAAACCTTGATTGAAGATGGTTCCGAAGTTCGTTATGGTGATATTGTGTTCTATGTAGAAGGTCGGTCGCAATCCATTTTAAAAGCTGAACGTTTGGTTTTGAATGCTATGCAGCGGATGAGTGCTATTGCCACCAAAACGCGCGTTTTTGTGGATTTATTATATGGAACCAACACCCAGATTCTTGACACACGAAAAACAACACCAGGCATTCGCGCTTTAGAAAAATGGGCAGTCAAAATTGGTGGTGGAGAAAATCACAGATTCGCTTTGTATGATATGATTATGCTAAAAGATAACCATATCGATTTTGCCGGAGGAATTACAAAGGCCATCACTAAAACAAAGAAGTATCTTAAGGACCACAATAAAGATTTAAAAATCATCGTTGAGGCCAGAAATTTAGAAGAGATAGGCGAAATATTAAAAAGTGATGGTGTCTATAGGATATTAATAGACAATTTCGATTTTGAGGCTACCAAAAAAGCTGTGGAAATGATAGACGACAAATGTTTTACCGAATCAAGTGGTGGAATTAATGAAAAAACAGCACTTCAGTACGCTGATTGTGGGGTCGATTTCATATCTTCTGGAGCATTGACACATTCGGTTTATAATATGGATTTGAGCCTAAAAGCAGTCGAGTAAATGGTAAACAATGCAGAAGAAAATATTGAAGATGAAATTGAGGACAAACTTGAAAAGCTACCAGTTATAAAGTATATCGTTCGATTTTTGAAAGGAATTGAGCTGCCAGCGCTCGAAGGATTAACATTATATGCCTTTTTAAGATTATATGGGAAAGGCGTTATCAAAGGTGCGCTGACTTCAAGAGCGAGTGCAATTGCCTTTAGTTTTTTTACCGCAATATTTCCTTTTTTGCTGTTCATTATCATCCTAATCCCCTATGTTCCAGTGGACGGATTTGAGAAAAAGTTCAGGGCATTTTTGGACTCCCTATTACCACCACAGACCTCCGATTTCTTTTTTAATAATATTTTCCAGAACATTTATACGGACGGAAATGCAGGTTTGATCTCGACCGTGTTCTTATTGGCATTATTTCTTATGGCAAACGGTATTAGTGCCTTATTTTCAGGATTTGAAAGTTCTTACCATCAGCAATTGACACGAAGTGTAGTGAAGCAGTATTTATATTCAATTGGTGTTGCGCTGATTTTGGTCGTTTTGCTCATCTTAACCATTGCGGTTTTGGGTTATTTCCAAATATTTGTCATCGAACGACTCATGTATTTTATGGATCGACGGGGCTATGAAACTCAAAAGGAAGGTATCCTGTTAGCAGCAGTGGCCAAATATGTCTTTTTTGTTATTATGATTTATATTGCAACTGCAACACTTTATTATTTTGGAACCAAAGAGGGGAAGCATTCTAAATTCTTTTCGGCTGGAGCCTTGTTGACAACAATTCTTATTATTGTGTTTTCTTATCTCTTCGGTATTTATGTCACTTATTTTTCAACTTACAACGAGCTTTATGGATCCATCGGTGCCTTATTGATTCTGCTGTTCTATCTTTGGTTAAATTCAAATATTTTACTTCTTGGATTCGAATTGAATGCAACTTTAAGACAATTAAAGAGAAAAAATCTAAAAAAATCATGATTAAACAATGTATTTGCATCGTTTTGATATTAATGGGAATGACTTTGAACGCTCAAAGTATACTCGGTAAATGGCGAACGGTTGATAACGACACAGGAGAAGAAAAATCTGTAGTGGAAATTTATAAACGTAATGGAAAAGTCTTTGGTAAAATCATCGAGATATTTGATCCTAAAAAGCGTGATTTACCTTGTATTTATTGTGAAGGTGACGATTATAACCAACCGATCTTGGGATTGGACATCATCAAAAACATGGAGAAGGATGGTTCTGCTTATAAAGATGGAACCATCACAGACCCTCAAGATGGAAAAACATATCGATGTCGCTTGAAACTCGACGGAAAGGATACCTTACAGGTCAGAGGCTATCTTGCCATTTTTTATTCGACTCAATATTGGAAAAGGGTAAAAGAATAACCATAGCGAATGCCATATTTTATAGACGTCATACTTCCCATACCCATTGAGAAATCCTTCACTTACGGCATTACAAAAGCTGAAGCAGATTTTTTGAAATTAGGAATGCGCGTGGCTGTCCCTTTTGGGAAATCAAAGATTTATACTGCAATAGTCCATACGATTCACAATCAGGAACCTTTGGTTTATGAAGCCAAGGACATCCATCAGATTCTGGATGAGATTCCTGTAGTCACCCAAAGCCAAATTAAACATTGGGAATGGATTGCCGAGTATTACATGTGTACACTTGGAGAAGTCATGCGAGCCGCTTTACCAAGCGCATTTATATTGGAAAGTGAAACGGTCATTAGTAAAAACAATGAAATAACCCTGAATGAAGAAGACTTGAAGGATGATGAATTCTTGGTCTATGAAGCCTTACACCATCAAACCTCGCTGACAATCCAAAATATCATGGGTATTTTGGATAAGAAAACGGTACTACCTGTAATTAAACGCTTGTTGGAACGCAATGCCATTTCCGTTCAGGAAGAGGTTTATGAAAAATACAAACCGAAATTGGTTCGATTTGTAAAGTTGCATTCGGCATACACTTCAAGTGAAAAGTTGCAATTATTAATGGAAGATTTGGGCAATGCGCCCAAGCAACGTGATGTTGTGATGACTTTGTTTTCCATTTCGGCAAAAACCAAAAAACCAATCAAGGTTTCCGACTTGGCGGATGAAAGTGATGCATCTTCAGCAATCATTAAAGTCTTAATTGACAAAGGCATTCTCGAAGAATATCAGCTACAAAAGGATAGAATAGAATATTCTGGAGATGACAATGAAGCTTCGAAACATCTGAATGTCCATCAAGAAAAGGCATTGGAAGATATCATAAAATCATTTAAGTCCCAAAATGTGACCTTATTACATGGTGTAACTTCTTCTGGAAAGACCGAAGTCTATGTCAAATTAATTGAAGATGCAATTGTTAAACGACAACAAGTGTTATATCTGTTGCCAGAGATTGCTTTGACCACTCAATTGGTCACTAGATTACAAATGTATTTTGGCGAAAAAGTTTCTGTATTTCACTCGCGCTATTCCTCGCACGAACGTGTTGAGGTTTGGTATAACGTCTTGAATAAAGAATCGAAAGCCCAAATCATTTTGGGAGCACGTTCGTCTATTTTTCTTCCATTTCAGGATTTGGGATTGATCATTGTCGATGAGGAACATGAATCGTCCTTTAAACAATTTGACCCAGCACCTCGCTATCATGCGCGTGATGCAGCGATTGTATTGGCGAATCTGTTCAAAGCTAAAACCTTGTTAGGGTCTGCCACACCAAGTTTGGAAAGCTTTTACAACGCACAACAGAATAAATATGGATTCGTCGAAATCAACTATCGTTTTAACGATGTGTTGATGCCAGAAATTGAATTGGTTGATTTGGCAGATAAGTATAAACGAAAACGGATGAAAGGTCATTTTAGCGATCGCATGATGGAAGAAATGACGGAAACTCTTCAAGATGGTCATCAAATCATTTTGTTTCAAAATAGACGTGGATTTTCACCAATTGTAGAATGTAATACTTGCGGCCATTCGCCTCAATGTCCCAATTGTGATGTTAGTTTAACCTATCACCAATATCGCAACCAATTGCGTTGCCATTACTGCGGCTACAATACATCAATGCTTCAAAACTGTCAAGCTTGTGGCAGTAACGAATTGGACAGTAAAGGATTTGGCACCGAACAAATAGAGGAGGAGGTCAAAGTCCTATTTCCCGACCATAAAGTTGGACGTATGGATTTGGACACAACGCGTGGAAAGTATGGCTATGAAAAAATTATCACGGCCTTTGAGCAACAGGAAGTGGATATTTTGGTAGGAACTCAAATGCTTACAAAAGGATTGGATTTTAGGAATGTAAAACTTGTTGGCATCATGAATGCAGACAATATGCTCAATTTTCCCGATTTCAGGGCGCACGAGCGTAGTTTTCAATTGATGTTGCAGGTATCAGGTAGAGCAGGACGAACCGACAAACGCGGAAAGGTGCTGATTCAGACCTATAATCCATATCATCGTATTTTACAGCAAGTATCCACGAACAATTACGCAGATATGTTTAAGGAGCAGATGGAGGAGCGCTATGCTTATAAATATCCGCCAATCTTTCGTTTGATAAAAATCACATTAAAACATAAAGATTACAATAAAGTAAGTATGGGAGCCGATTGGTTTGCGAAATCGCTGCGTCAAACTTTTAAAAATAACGTATTGGGACCGGAATTTCCACCGGTTTCAAGAATACGGAATCAATATTTGATCAATATCCTAGTAAAGATTCCACCACAGCAATCTCTGGCGAAAACCAAGAAAGTAATTCATAAAATAGAAAACAGCTTTATGAGCGTCAAGGATTTTAGGCCTATCAGAGTGATTGTGAATGTCGATAACTATTAGTGAAATAGAAATTTGTTTTTACAAATTTCGTAATTGAACTAATCCCGCTTTTTGGCGGGATATTTTTATCAATTTGGTAATAGAAATTTGTTTTACAAATTTCGTAATTGAACTAATCCCGCTTTTTGGCGGGATATTTTTATCAATTTGGAAATAGAAATTTGTTTTTACAAATTTCGTAATTGAACT
>JBBSLN010000032.1:0-12303 GCA_038255205.1 Flavobacteriales bacterium | reverse complement strand
TTCGCAGGCACTCGCGACTTGATTCAGTATAGGCAACTTCCTTTGGGAAATTTCGATTCCAAAATTTGACTGTTGGGCTATTTCTTTTAAAACAGTAGCGATTCCGCCTCGTGTGGGGTCGGTCAACAGATGGATATGCTCTCCAAATTCATCCAAAAGTTTAGCAATGGTATGATTCAAATTTGTGGTATCACTTTGTATTTCAGATTCAAATTCCAAGCCTTCACGAACGGACATAATGGCCATACCATGGGAAGCGATATTGCCGCTGATGATGATTTTATCGCCAATTTTGATTCTGTCCTTGTTAATATTTGCTTTTGGATGAATACTACCAACTCCAGACGTATTGATGAATATCTTATCACCTTTGCCCTTTTCAACCACTTTGGTATCGCCCGTAACTACGGTCACTCCTGCTCTTTCACAAGCAAATTTAATAGACACCAGAATCTCCCAAAACTCTGTCATCGTCAAACCTTCTTCTATTATAAAACTCAAGGACAAATATTTCGGAATCGCTCCGCACATTGCTAAATCGTTGACGGTTCCATTGACTGCCAATTCGCCAATATTGCCACCTGGAAAAAAAATAGGCGACACTAAAAAACTATCTGTTGAAAATGCAGTTTTGCCTTCTAAATTGATGAACGCGCCATCGTGCCTTTCATCCAAAATTGGGTTTTTCAATACTTCAAAAACGCCACTGTCCAATAATTTATTGGTCAATACCCCACCACTTCCATGGCCTAAAGTAATGACATCAAAGTCCAATTTTGGCATTGGACATTGCAGTTGTATTTTTAATTTGTTTGATTCTGACATTAAATATTTTGAATACCAGACCTGACATGTTTTAAAAAACTGTGAGGTCGAAATCGTTTTTAAATCTTAAGCTTCGACGAGCCCTGAAAAATGGTAATAGGCTGCGCAAGCACCTTCGCTACTTACCATCGGAGCACCAAGCGGATTGGTAGGTTTACATTTTTTACCAAAATGCTGGCATTCATAAGGTTTTTTGATGCCTTTCATAATTTGACCAGAAATACATTCAGGGTTTTCCTGAACTTTTTCAATAGTGACATTATATTTTTTGGTGGCATCAAATTCGGCATACTTTTCCCTCACGCCAAAACCACTTTCAGGAATTTCACCAATACCACGCCACATTTGGTCTTGGACTTCAAACACTTCAGCTATAACTTTCTGCGCTTCTATATTTCCTTCTTCCTTTACAATTCTGGAGTACTGATTTTCTACTTCCGCATGACTTTGTTCCAATTGTCGGATGACCATTAAAATCCCTTGCAAAACATCCAAAGGTTCAAAACCCGTAACCACAATCGGTACTTTATAGGTTGCTGATAGCGGATAATATTCGGCATTTCCCATAATGGTGCAAACATGACCAGCTGCCAAAAACCCATCAATTTTGGATTCCTCATCGTCAATAACCGCTTTCATAGCAGGAGGCACCAACACATGCGATGCCAAAATAGAATAATTCTTCAAACCTTTGTGATGTGCATGAATCACCGAAAGTGCATTTGCTGGCGCTGTGGTTTCAAAGCCTACGGCAAAAAAGACGACTTCCTTATCTGGATGGTCTTCGGCAATTTTTACGGCTTCCAAGGGCGAATATAAAATCCGAATATCGGCACCTTTGGCTTTAGCTTCCAACAAACTCATTTTGGAACCTGGAACACGAAGCATATCTCCAAACGAACATAAAATGACTCCTTTTTCTAATGCCAAGTGTACCGCTTTATCTATCAAATGCAAAGGCGTCACACAAACTGGGCAGCCTGGACCGTGAATCATGGTAATTTCATTTGGAAGCATTTCAATGATGCCGTTTTTTACCAAACTGTGCGTTTGTCCGCCGCAGACTTCCATTATGGACCAAGGTCTGGAAACGGTATTTTTAATTTCGTCCAAATACTTTTTCGCAAGTTCTGGGTCGCGATATTCTGACATGTATTTCATGATACAGAGATTTTATATACAAATTACCATTAAGAATTAAGAAAATAGAATAAAGAGAAAAGACTAACAATACGTGTTAGATAATTAAAATCTCGAAGAAAAATTAATGTCAATTGACAAGTTAAACAAGTCTCTTTTTTTTGTTCTCTTGTCTATTTTCTCTTATCTATTTTCTATTTTCTATTTCCAAATAATACATCATTTGTCCGAACGAGATATTTTCGTCATTACTAGACAATTTACGATTTATTTTTAACTTCATCTTGCTATTTTTTGTTAATGATTGCAAGTGATTCAAGAGTGTTGTGTTTTGAAAAACCCCACCACTGCAGGCAATGATTTTAAAATCATTTTCCTTGGCAACTTTGATGATGATTTTTGCCAAAGTGAATATAAAACTTGCTGCAACTGCTTCTTTTGAATGGCCATTTTTAAGAAGTTGAATTGCTTTTTTTATAATTGATTTTGAGGGAATTTCGTCATAAATTTCATCTTTCAAAAAATCCACATAATTTTGCTTTTCATAATCTAGTGCACACTTTTCCAATAGCATGGCTGCTTCACCTTCAAAAGATGTTTTATCAATTAATCCTAAAAGTGACGACATGGCATCAAACAGACGACCAACCGAGGATGTTTTTAAAGTGTTGTTTTGAAGTAGTTTCGTATAAACTTTCCTTTCCGATTCAGTAAATTTGGATTTGATGGTTTCTCTATCCGCTTCAGAAATTAAACTCAATAATGATAATCTCGGTTCCTCGGACATTTTATCGGCTGCTATCCAATCAAATGTTTGAAAATTTGTAAGACGGCTCATTTGATGGTTTGCATAGGTAAAAAACTCCCCTCCCCAAATCATACCATCATCTCCAAAACCTGTTCCGTCCCAAACAACACCGAGAATTTTTTCTTTGGAATCAAACAATTCATGCTCCCCTAGAACACTTGCAAAATGGGCTTTATGATGTTGGATTTTTATGCATTTTATATTCAATTTTGAAGCCAGTTCGTTTCCAAAAATAGTGCTCTGATATTGTGGATGCTTATCAACTAAAATGACGTTGGGTTGCGATTTAAAAAGTTCAAAATAAGAATCGATGGTGTGTTTGTATCTAGAGAATACATCGTAACTATCCAGATTTCCAAAATATTGACTGACGTACAATTGCCGGTTTGGTATAAAGGCAAAGGTGCTTTTAAGATGTGCGCCCATGGCCAAAATCCGCTCACTGGTTTGGGATTTGTAATCTATATAGTTGGGAGCCAAGCCCCGTGATCGGCGTAAAATGATTTGATTCTCGTATGAAAATTTCATCACGGAATCATCCTGCGGAAATTGAACATCCAAATTATGGTGCAAGAAATAATCAGCAACCGATTTTAATTCTTTTTTTGCTTTTTTGTTTTTTGAAATAATTGAAGAACCATGTAAATTGCCGCTGGTTGCAATGACTGGTTTTTTGTGAATCGTCATCAATAAATGTAATAATGCTGACGAAGGCAACATAACTCCCAAATGGTTTAAATTTGGTGCAATTAAATCCGTTTTTAACTGCTTTATGGAATCCTTGAAAGGCAAAATCACAATAGGCGCAACCGAAGATGTCAGTGCTTTTTGTTCTTCATCGCTGATTTTAAAATCTGATCGAATCATTTCTAAATCTGGATACAATAAAGCGAATGGTTTTGTTGGTCGGTTTTTGTTTTTTCTTAACCTAGTTATAGCTTCGGAATTGCTCGCGTCACAGCACAGCAGATAACCATTGGTGTTTTTGATGGCGATGATATGACCTTCCGAAAGGAAGTGTGATACTTTTTTCAGAATGTTTCCCTCATCACATATGATACTGTTTCCAGATTTATCAACCAATTCCAATGAAATTCCACATTCATGGCAACTGTTGGTTTGAGAATGAAATCGCCGGTTTTCAGGATTTTCATATTCAGTTTGGCAATTTTTACACATTTTGAAATTGGACATCGAAGTATGCTCCCGTTCAAAAGGAAATTTGGTAGTAATCGAATAACGCGGACCACAATTGACGCAAGTGGTGAATGGATAATGGTACCGTCTGTTTTTTGAATCTAAAATTTCAGATTTGCAATCATCACAAACAGCAAAATCGGGTGTTAAGGGTAAATTGATTTGCTGTACTTTTTCGGATTGAATGATACTGAAGTTCTCAAAACTTCGAGTTTCAACAAGTTCCAAAAGATGGGATGTAATAATGGAACTTACTGGCGGATTTTGAAGTAATTCCTTCAGGAAGCTTTGCGTGTCAGATTCTGAAGCATTCAAATGGATTATGACACCCATTTCATTATTAGAAACATCGCCATTAAGTTGGTGTTTTTTGGCCAAACCATAGACAAGCGGTCGAAAGCCAACACCTTGCACTTGACCAGTAATTATTATTTTGAATGTTTCAGGCATTCATTTTTAAATATTTTGTGGAGCTATTGAAAGCTAATTAATATGCATCTGTTTCCCGTTTAATAGTTAGAGTCCCAATACTGTAGGTTGAATTCGATATTGCATTAAATTGAATTTAATTTGTTTTTCATGAAAGTAGCCATGACAGAATCTTTTTCCAATTCATAGATTTTTAAAGCCTCTTCAAAATATGATTTCGATTTATCCATTTGACCCTTATTATATAGAAAATCGCCCAGCATTCGATATACCAAGGCGGTAGCGGTAGGATGACCCAATTTTTTATATGTGTCCAAAGCTTGTGTGTAATAATCTATTACCATTTTATCATCGCCAAAAGTCTGCCAAGCGTTGCCATATTCGCGTAACATGATGCCCTGAACTGACAGACTTCCTGATTCTTCGGCTTTCTTGATGCTTTTTTGATAATAGTCCTTGGCTGTATCCATTTCTCCTTTGGCCATATAGAAGCTGGCAAGGTCAGAATATGCCCTGCTTTCTTGAACTTTGTCTCCTGCCTCTATCCATTTTTCAATGGCTTTTTGTGTCAAGGGAATGGCTTTATCGTAATTTTTTTCAGATTTGTAAATCCCTGCAAGTATTAAATAGGTAAAAGCCTCATACCGAATTTCTCCAAGGTCTCTCCACAGAGGCAATACCGATTCAAAAGTGTGAATGGCTTCTTCTTTTTTACCCATAGAACGCAGGGTATAACCTAACGATCTGCGAGCAACAGCCTCTTGAAATTTATCACCCATTTTACTCCATAGTGGGATTATTTTATTAAACTCTTGTACTGCCTTTGCACGTGTTTCCCGGTTGCCCCGTAATTGATTGGCTTCATTCATGCGCTCATAGAGTTGCATCCAATTTCTATCCAATTCGGTAGCATTTCGTATAGTTTTGAGCACAATATTGAACCCTGCAGGTTCGGCAAAATCCGAAAATGGTTCTAAATTAAGTTGGTGTTTACCCGATTGTTGGCTTATAAAATAAACAGCTTCGTTCCCTCTTTGTCCATTTGGGGTGTCAAATACGATGAGTGAATCACTTTCGGGACGCTTCAGTGTGAGTTTAAAATCTATTTCTTTTTGTTCAGCTACAATATGAATAAATTGATTTTTGGATACCTCGAAGTTAAAAACAAATAGGTCGCCACCTTTGATAGGTTTAGATATAAGGCTATCCTTCAATAAGGCATATTCCGTTATTTGATTGTTCCGATTAAATGTCTCTGCTCGTTCTTCTGGTTCACTGATTTTTTTTTCAGAATTCTCTTTACATCCAAGAAATTCAAAGAATAGAAATGCCAATAAAATAATACGTGGTAAATATTTTATATTCATTTTTACCAATTTAGACTTACATTTAATTACCTTACAATGTACTAAATTTTTAAACAGGAATGTATCAATTATTATTTTTGAACTTTTCTCCCCATAATGAATAGCACTAAAGAAAAGATTGTTCAATCTGCCATTAAATTATTTAATGCTAATGGTCTTGTAAATGTTCGTTTGCAGCACATTGCGGATGAAACTGGAATAAGTGTGGGTAATCTCGCTTATCATTACTGTAGCAAAAAGGCTTTGGTAGAAACGATTGACATTCAGTTGGAAATAGAAATTGGAGCCATACTCAATAACAATCTCGAATTTCCATATCTCATAGATTTTGATAATCACCTTTCAAATTATTATGATCTTTTAAAGCGTTTTTCTTTTTATTTTTTGGATGTATTGGAATTGGAACGTGGGTATCCAAAACTACATTTAAAGCGAAAAGTCTACATCGATCAACTCATTGGACAAATCAATACTTGGATGGTGCTTAATTGGGAGAAAGGAAATATCAAACCGGAAGTCTATGCTCATCAGTATGCCAATACTTCACTTACCGTATGGTTGATCATCACGTTCTGGCTCACGCAACAAAAAATACGCGGTATCCCAGACGAGAACGAAGGTGTCTTTAAGGAAATAGTTTGGAACCAAATTTTACCTCTTTTTACAAATACAGCACTGATGGAATTTGAAGCCATCATATTACCGCAATTAAAATATTATTATTACTAGACCTTGGCTGTATTTTTTGTACTTTAGAGATTCAAAAAAAAATCTATGTGCCTCGCTATTCCTGGACAAATTACAGATATCATTGATGTAGAAGAAAATGTATTTAAAATCGGCGTCGTTTCTTTTGGAGGAATTATCAAGAAAATCAATTTGGGATTGGTTCCTGAAGCCAAAAGGGGTGATTACGTTTTAGTCCATGTGGGCGTGGCCATGAGTATTGTCGATGAAGAAGAGGCTAAAAAAACATTGGATTTTCTCCAAGGCAGTGATGACCTTGATGAATTGAGATATAGTACAGATTAAAAATTATTATATGAGAATTGCTATCGCAGGAAAAGGTGGAGTAGGAAAAACAACCATAAGTGGGACATTATCCAGGATTCTCGGCAAAAAGGGTTTTGAAGTTTTGGCCATCGATGGTGATCCGAATCCAAATCTCTCCGTGGTATTGGGAATTGATAAAAAAGCCAAAATGTCTCCAAATTTAAGTACCGATATTATGGAGCGTGTTGAAATAAGCGAAGGTCAATGGAAATTTCAGGTAAAATTACCCTTTAACGAGATATTAAAAACCTATGGTCAAAGCGCTGCTGATAACGTCACATTATTGATGATAGGTAAGCCAGAGAAAGCGGGAACTGGCTGTATGTGTGGTTCGCATACTGTTGTAAGGGAATTGATACACGCCGCCATGACCACAGAGGAAGACAGAATTATCATTTTGGATACTGAAGCATCCTTGGAGCACATGAAAAGAGGTACTTCAAAATACGTAGATAAAATCTTTACTGTGGTGGAGCCTTATTATCGTTCCTTGGAAGCGGCCTCTCGATTTGCGGAAATGGCCAGAGAATTGGGCATACAAAATGTGGAAGCCATTGCTAATAAAGTAAGAAATGCCGAAGAGGAACAGGCCATTGTTGATTATTGCAAACAAATCAACCTGCCCATAGCGGTGATTGTTCCGTTTGACGAACAGGTTATGAGTGCTGATCTCAAAGGTTTATCGGTCATCGATTATGACAACAATGCTAAAGTGGTCAAGGCATTGGAAACTTTCGCGGAACAGTTTCAAAATTGAAAGACGATTATTTCAATGCCAATTTTGAAGGATTCGGTCGTTCAAAAAAGCTATCAGCAATTTCAGTCTCAAAATCCACATCAGAATAAATGTATTCATCCATCACCTTTCCATTTGGCCAATAGCGAGTCCATCGATGGCTGAAGGTAATGCCATGCTCGGTTTTATGGTCTGTCCAATAAATTTCCTCTGGACGCGTGTCGCCCATATCAGATTTATTGTAATATTCTATTTTGTGTATCAACTGATCTTCAGGATCTACATAAAATCGCCAACGGTCGCGTCCTACTTTTTCGTCATATTTGATATCCAAGATGGTAGGTTCCTTACCTGAACTTCTAAGCCAATTCAAATTCAAGATGGATAAATCGGTTGAAGCCAAACTCGGCTGTATTCCTGGGTCTTTTAATTTAAAGGGCATGGAAAACCTATAAAATGCCATCGAAGACGCACATAGTGGTTCACACCATTTAGAATCGCACATCATCCCTTCTTCTTTTGCCGTAGTTTTTGGATCCGTGGCATCACCGTCTCTTGTGGACCAAAAGCCATCGGCATCCTTCCCGACCCAGACGACACTTCCATCTTCTCCCACGGACTGAATTTGCAATTGTACCCCGTAATTGGTTTTTTTGAAAAAGAAGGTCTCCTCCATGGTCCTTAACAATTCTCCATTTTCTGCGTATAAATTATGAACACGAGTAAATTCTCCAAATTTAAGTTCATCCCAAGCCTCCATTCCTCCAGCGGCTTCGATAATTTCATTGACAAATTCCTCTCCAGTAGGTTCCCTCAAATAATTTTCATAGGCATAATATCCCAAAAGACCAATTGCCAACAGTAATCCACCAATATAGACCAAATGGATTCTTTTAATAGTAATCGGATGGACAATATCCTTAATTAGTAGCCCAAACCACCATGGTGATTTTTTATTTGGAGCAACTTCTTTCTTTTTCTGTTTTTCTTGAGGTTTAATCTGCTCGTTCATAACATTTTATTTTATTAAAGATACTAAATTTATAATTCAAATAGAATTTCGGAAATGGAATTAACAATTTCTAAATAGCTTCTATTTTTAACCAATTTTTCAATTTGTCAATCGCTATGGGTATGGCATCCGTCACGACTTTTGACATACCAATGGAAAAATCATGATGTTCCTTTGCCTCACAGCCCAAAATATATATTTTAGGAGGTAACACCTTGAGTGCTTTTGCCAACATCAGTGCTCGTATCGGATTGGTATAATGCATATCTGCCAAAAACGTTCGTTTTTCAAAGACTGGCATTTCTTCGATATCTGATACAGATTCCATTTCCCTAAAATAAATATGACCTGGTTCCTCCCCCCACTCCACGGCATCGATCATAATCAATATATCATATTTAGAATGCAGTTCTTGGACGAGATGTATTCCGCCAATTCCCACTTCCATAAGTTTTATATTCTCTGGCAGTGTTGATTGTTTGGAAAATTCCTTTACAAATTCAATCCCAAAAGCGTCATCCTGTTTTAGCTCATTCCCTACGCCTGCAATGAGGATGCTGGGCTTTTTCATAAGTTTCAATTAATCCTTTTCAAAATAATTGTTATCAAAAGTCCTGTCAAATTCATAATCTTCATAAATATAGTCGGTTGTTATAGACAACATTTCACGTTCGGCATTGGTTCTATAACTTTTGCGTTTATGCGGCAACTGTATTCCATCTGCATTTGTAAACGATTCATTGATGATTAAACTAAAACCATCTCCATAATCTAAAAAATTGCCAATGGGTTGATATGTTTTTTCATCGAAGTAATACCACCATGTATGCATGCCTGCCGAACTGCCTGCACCTTCGTTATACGTAGTTTTTACATTGTGTGCCCGCTTGCCATTTGCTAACAATTCAATACCGAGATATTCCAGGTTGGTTCCTTTATCGGTTAATTTAAAAGGCATTGTCGCTACATAATGACCTCCAAAAGTTGAATTCCAAGCCGATTTTTTATCTTCCTCACTGGTCATCTCCTCGCCATTTTTAATTTTCCATGCTTGAGAACCGTTATTAATACTCTCATATTTATCGCCATCTTCTTCCCAACTTATTTTTATTTTCAATTGTGGCTGCAACTGATAGTCGTGCAGTTGTTTTATTTCCCTGAGCTCTTTACCTGTTGAATCAAAAAACTTAATGGTCTTTGAATAAGAAAGTGTTTTTTTATTTTCCCAGTTATTCATGCCTCCCATACGGGCGATCGCTTTTTTAACGATTTCCCCAGCTTCTGAATCAGGAAGGTTTTTAATTGCTGAAAATTTTTCGGTTGTGTCGGCTAATTGATTGTGAGGATTTTCTTTAGTATCGTTTTTACAATTCAGAAAAATCGTTGCTATAATAAGGATTAGAAAATAATTTATAGATTTCATTTTACTTCATTTTGTTGAAAATCATATAATTCCATAAGAGTGTTGATTGTATAATCCTGTAACAATGTATCTTTTAATTCGGGATGGCTGCGTTCAATTCCATCTAGCATTCGTGCAAATGGTTCGCGATGCATCAAATCGAAATATTTCAAGAGTGAGGAAATCAATTTTCTGGTTTCCTCATCGGGATGTTTTTCAGATTCCTTGACCAATTCTTTGGCCTTTGCCATAATTTCCTTGAATTCTATATTGTTGAAAAATACTGGTTTCATATATTCTTGATTTTAATTAAAGAGGAGATATCCTAGTTCTGGCTGGCGCAATTATGAACACAGTCATCGAGTTTTACCCCATCTGTCCCATAACAGAATTCACAATCCGGACCACATTCCCCATGACCTGCCTTTTGCATCCCTTGAAACGCTTCGGCAAAATTCTTTGCTCCCTCATTTTTACCAGTATCTGATAAACAATATTTCATCTCATCATCGCTTGTTTCCAATTTTAAAAACCCTTCATTATGTAGCTTTTTAAGATGGAATTCTAAGTTGTTGTCAGTAGTTTGCAGTAATGGCAACATTTGGGACAAAGTAACGTCCTCGCCCATTCCTTCTCCCTTCATCCAATAAAGGATCTGAAGGATTTCATCCTTCCAAAACATACAGCGTATGGGCGAATCCTCAATGTCTTCCTTTTTGTTCATTTATTTCGTTAAATATCGTATCTCCAGTTAGATTGTAAACAGATTCTAAAGACGCCACACCATTCAGCACAATTTCATTCAATTTTTTCAATACAACTGGAACTTGTTGTACTATCTCATTTGTCAGAAACTCTCCTGCCTGTTCAGGTCCTGGTTCTACGTCCAATAAATATACTTCTTTTGGCCATATTTTAAAAAATTCTCCAATCACCAATAAGTTTTCCACCGAGATAACTCCTGTTGCAGCATCACCTATACAAGCCTGTATCTGCGTGTCGGAGGGCAATCGCCCCATCCATTGGTAGATGTTTATATCCCCGATTTCTCGGTGTGGTCTTTCCAAAGCTACTAAAAAAACCACTTTATCGAATGGAATTTCCAAGGTTTGAAAATATTGCACTATGGCAATAGGTCCCCAATTCATTTCTTCTACCTCTACATTTTCAGGCCAAGGCATATCCTTTATCTGCGGAAGCAAGACAGGGCCAATTGAGTGGTTGCTCAATAGTTGATATCCGACAGTACCTATTAAAGTCCGTTTATTCAATCCCACAGGCACATGTTGTTACTTCCCTAGTGACCATATGATCACTGTCCTTGGCCATGATATGCGTGGTACAAGGCATACATGGATCAAAACTTCTGATGGCCCGTAGGATATCAATGCCTTTATATTGTTCAGGATTATCAAATTTTTCCAAAACCGGGGTATTCAACACGGCTTCCTCATAGGGACCTGGCACTCCCCACGGTGTTCTTGGGGCGGCATTTAAGGTGGAAGGTGTGATAATCTGATAATTTTGAATCACGCCTTTTTCAACAATTAAATGATGGGTCAAAAATCCTCTGCCAGCACCCCAAGCTCCAAAGCCGATATGGGTTCCTGTTTTCGGTATTTCGAAGGGTGTACTGATTTTGGTCTCTCCCTTACGAAGCAGGTCCATTGCCAATAGCCAATTGTCCATGGCTACCATTGCAGAATATGGAATACAATATGCCCTGGCTCTGTTCCTTTCGAAGGCGTTCCAATGTTCGGGTATCTTCCATTCAAGGGTTTTGCCCGGCATGGTATGTTTGGGAACATGAATCTTCATACTATGCCCTGTGTTCTCCAAGAATTTGCTTTCAGGAGCTACATTGGCCTTTGCCGTGATATACATCCTAGAATAAGCGCCAGCTTCCATCGGCATTCGGTCCCATGTTGGAGAAGTATCCCAGCTGTAACGTTCTCTCCAGCTTTGCTTTCCTGGTTTAGGAATCGTTTCTTTATTCCATGGATGGTTAGGGCTTAAAGGCATACCCAACGGATCTGTCTTATATTTGTGCCCATCCCACTTTTCATAAAATGAATGTTCTATAAATTCTTCCAGGCCAGCATTCAACTCCGTTAATTTGGTTGTCACTACTTCACCATCTACTAAAACACCAGGGGTTGACCAAC
The DNA here is from genome assembly GCA_038255205.1 of Flavobacteriales bacterium. Lineage (GTDB taxonomy): Bacteria > Bacteroidota > Bacteroidia > Flavobacteriales > Flavobacteriaceae > JBPOFM01. Next base: position 169 of record JBBSLN010000032.1, on the reverse strand, counting down.
GTGCTTCTCCCCATTTGTCACAGTTCTTAAAAGTTGCATCGTACGCATCTGGTCGGTCCCACACCCCAGTATCTATCATCGTGGCCGGTCTAATACCGCATTTGGCATATTCAGGATTGCTTTCTAAAAAGAAATCAAACACATCATCCCAAATCCCGGTTACTTTTTG
>JBBSLN010000031.1:0-12342 GCA_038255205.1 Flavobacteriales bacterium | reverse complement strand
TAGCTATTATTTTAGAGGGATTGAAAATTTGTTGTTAAAACGTTTCAACTAAAAAAGGGGAATTTTTTCCCCTTTTTGTATTACTAGACTATATAAATAGTTCGAATAAATTATACCAAATTGAAATGTTAATCACCAAAAAAGACTACCGGCTTTATTCTTGGCTATTTCAAACTCCGACAGTAAATCCTCCACGATTTTTGAAACAGGTTTTATATCATGAATCAAACCTGAAATTTGTCCGATTTCGAGTTCGCCATCTTCAAGGTCACCTTCAAACATCCCTCGTTTTGCTCTGGCTCTGCCCAATAAATTTTTTAGTTCCTCAACTGTAGGGCCTTTTTTATAGAGTTCTTGAACTTCGTTATAGAATTTGTTTTTTATCATCCTGACAGGAGCTAATTCCTTCAAAGTTAAATGCGTATCACCTTCTTTGGAATCGACCACCAAGTTTTTAAAATTGGGATGTGAAGATGCTTCCTCACTCGCCACAAATCGACTACCAATCTGAACACCATCCGCACCCAAAATCATCGTTGCCAATATGGCTTGACCTGTCGCGATACCTCCAGCAGCAATTAAAGGAATCTTTAGATGCTCTTTCACCATAGGGATCAGTGTCAAGGTGGTTGTCTCTTCACGACCATTGTGCCCTCCGGCTTCAAAGCCTTCAGCAACCACGGCATCGACACCAGCGTCCTGTGCTTTCAATGCAAACTTGACACTGCTCACCACATGAACAACTGTAATTCCCCGTTCTTTGAGCCAAGACGTCCATGTATTTGGATTTCCGGCAGAAGTGAACACTATTTTAACGCCTTCTTCGACAATTATGTTCATAATCTCCTCAATGTTTGGATACAACATAGGGACATTGACTCCAAAAGGTTTATCGGTTGCTTTTTTACATTTTTGAATGTGCTCGCGCAATACTTCAGGATACATAGATCCTGCACCAATCAATCCCAGAATACCTGCATTGCTAGAAGCAGAAGCCAAACGCCAACCGCTGGCCCAAATCATTCCTGCTTGAATGATGGGATATTGAATACCAAAAAGTGTCGTGATTTTATTAGGCATGAGAATAGAATAAGTTGAAAGCCAATTTAAGAAATAACTCCCGAACCAACTAATTCGTCATTTAAGTACCAAGCAACGAACTGTCCTTCCGTAATAGCCGATTGAAATTCTTCAAATTCAACATACAATCCACCTTGAACTTTATGAAGTGTTACATGTTGAAGCGGTTGACGGTAACGAATTCTTGCTTTAACTGGCATCGTTTCATCAATTTTCAATGCCAAATCCTCGCGAATCCAATGTAATTCAGATTCTCTAACAAACAATGCTTTTTTCAGTAATCCAGGATGTTCCTTACCCTGTCCTGTATAAATAATATTGTCGTGTACATCAGTATCAATCACAAACAATGGCTCTGCCGTTCCTCCCACTGCCAAACCTTTTCGCTGACCTTTCGTAAAATAATGAGCGCCTTGATGTTTGCCGACAATCTTTCCATCTGCAACCGCATAATCGATTTTTCGCGCTAAATACTGTAGTTTTTCCTTGATGGAAGTAAATTTCGGTTCTGTTTCGGAATAATAACTTTTATCTCCAGGAATTTCCACGATAATACCTTCTTTAGGTTGTAACTGTTGTTGCAGAAAATCTGGAAGCTTTACTTTCCCAATAAAGCACAAGCCTTGTGAATCCTTTTTATCAGCAGTTACCAAATCCAATTTGGTTGCAATCTCACGGACTTCAGGTTTTGTCAATTCGCCTATTGGGAATAAGGATTTTGACAATTGGGCTTGAGACAATTGGCATAAAAAATAGGATTGGTCTTTGTTGTCATCGACACCTTTAAGTAATTGATAAATGGCTTTACCCTCTTTTTGAATAGTTCCTTTACGACAATAATGGCCAGTGGCGACAAAATCAGCTCCCAACTCGAGGGCGATTTTCATAAAAACATCAAATTTTATTTCTCGATTGCAAAGCACGTCTGGATTAGGCGTGCGACCTTGCTGGTATTCGTTGAACATATAATCTACAATACGCTCTTTATATTGTTCGCTTAAATCAACCGTCTGAAAAGGAATTCCCAATTTATCAGCGACAAGCATGGCGTCATTGCTATCATCTAACCAAGGACATTCATTACTAATGGTTACGGAATCATCATGCCAGTTTTTCATAAACAAGCCAATTACCTCATAACCTTGCTCTTTTAACAAATAAGCCGCAACGCTTGAATCCACACCTCCCCAAAGTCCTACTATTACTCTTTTCATGCTGCAAAATTAAGAAAAATGTTTGGTCTTTAGTGTGGCGTTGTTTGCTGTTAGGTGTTAAGTTGCCGTTAAAAGAAATTTTACCGAGATACACAGAATTCCGAAGCGATTGAGAGAGGATTACTATTCACTGATTATATGAAACAAAAATAAATGCAAATAAAAAACTGAAAGCTGTGACTGCGACTGAAAACTGCAACTGCAGACTGCGACCGAAAACTGCGACTAAAACCTGAACTACTGTTTTTTCGGATTCTTACTATAGGTTGTAAAATCCTTCTCTTCTGTTAGCTGGCCATTTTCATAATACTTCCAAATGCCATGTTTTTTGTCATTTGTATAAATACCTTCAGCCAGCAGTTGCCCATCCTTATCATAATATTTTGAAACGCCATGCAAGAGACCATTCTTATAAGCGAATTCCTTTATGACCTTACCTATAGGTGAATACCACGTAGAAATGCCATCAATTTCTCCATTGACATACATAGATTTTTCTGCGACCTGTCCATTTTCGTAATAAACCATCTTTTCGCCCTCCAAGATTCCATTATCATTATAATTCTCTATGGTCAGAATATCTTTGGTTTTGTTTTGATAATACACCCACTTACCAATGAATAGTTTATCTTTCATCATTCCTTCACTAATCAATTTGCCTTTAGAAGAAAAAAACTTCACATTAATTCTGTCACTATTGGGAAGAAATTCTCTCGTGGCGCTCAACTTACTTTTGCCTTCAACTAACTTATAAAACTTGAAAGTACCAACCTCTTCGCCATGTTCAAAAGTACCCTCGTATCGAGGCTGAATGGTCTTATCAAAATTGGCTTTCCAATAGCCATGGCGCTGGCCTTTCTCATCTAATTGATTGACTGACTGTCCGCTAACATTTGTTAAATAAAATGTTAAAATTATAAATGTAATAATGTTTTGTTTAATCATTTCGTAAATTTGTTAGACAATTATTTAATATCAACTCTATTAAAAACTCAAATCAATTAGAATTGTTTCAAATTTAACAAAAATTGTACCAATACTTTTATTGTTTCTAGTAGTAACGAATTGAAGCAGCGATGACGACTATAACTCATAAATGACGCCAATGGAGCTAAACATTGTTGAAACGGCAATCGCAACTCCTCAAATTAGTAGTCTTGTTACAGCTTTGTAGTCAGTGGAAATGGGAGGTCTACAGATTTGAAGGCAGGTCCAGCTCCTACTTTAGGTGGAAGTGACGCTTTTAAAGCAGAAAACCTAACTATTAAAGACCCGAATGCTAGAGTAAGTACTATTATCCCTTCTCTGGAGGACATACAAGCCATTAATGGAATAGTCCATACATTTGATAAAGATGTTTTACCAGAATAATAATTATAAAAAGAAAATTATTTTTTTACCTTGATTAGTTAGTTAGAAAGAAAGGGCCTCCAAAAAGTTTGGGGGCTCTTTTGATGTATATAACTAACTAATTATTTTTTTCGTTTCTGCTGTGCCTGCTTTTGCTGTTCTGCCTGCTCCATCATTTCAGCCATTTTCTTTTGGAATCTGTTTTGCTTTTTAGGCTTGGATTTATTCACCTGGATATTCGCATGGATTTTATTTTCATCCAATATATAATTCTTGATGACCAACATGATTCCAATACTAATAAGGTTAGAGATAAAGTAATACAAACTCAATCCTGATGCGTATTGGTTAAAGAATACCATCATCATAATTGGAGATAAATAAATCATATACTTCATAATCTTGGTCATGTCTGGCATACCTTCTTGTGTCGGTTGTGATGCCATTTGGTCACCAGTGGTCATTTTCATATAGAAGAAAATTGCAATACCAGCCAAAATTGGAAATAAACTGACGTGACCTCCGTACAAGGGAATATGAAATGGCAATTCTGCAATCACATCATATGACGATAAATCGTCTGCCCAAAGGAAGCTTTTCTGTCTTAAGTCAAAAGCCGTAGGGAAGAACATAAATAAGGCATAGAACACAGGAATCTGCATTAAACCTGGCAAACAGCCACTCAATGGACTTGCACCAGCCTTGTTCTGTAAGGCCATTGTTTCTTGTTGCGCCTTTAATTTATTGTCTTTGTATTTCGCTCTAATCGCATCCAATTCAGGTTTTAGGACACGCATTTTTGCCTGTGATAAGAATTGTTTATACTGAACAAATGACAACAGAATCTTTATCAGAATGGTCATCACGATAATTGCAATACCATAAGGCATGATAGAACTCAAGAAAGCAAATAAAGGAATGAACAAGGCTTTGTTAATCCAACCAAAGATTCCCCAACCAAGTGGAATACTCTTCTCTAAATCGGATTCGTATGACTTGAGAATTTTAGTGTCTGTAGGTCCAAAGTAGAACTTCATCGGTTCATTGATCTCTCCGGCTGCAACACTCAAAGGCAATTTAGAAGTGTATTGTTTTGTAAACAAGGTATCCACTTCTTCATCTTCAACCAAATCCTTCGAAGTGATTCTTGCTGACTTGAACGGTTTTTCAGCCACTAAAATAGTACTGAAAAAGTGTTGTCTGTATGACAACCAATCGACCTCTTCTTCGGTTTCTTCGTCATCACCTCCTTGGGACAATTTATCTATTTTATCGCCATTATCATATTGATATGTCAACCGTGTATAACGATTTTCGTAAGCGATACTTTGATCATGACGAAAGGTTTTCATTTTCCAGTCCAACTCGACCTCTTTCGACGTATTTATAATAGCATTCAAACCTTGCGAACGGATGGTGAAGTTCAACATGTAATTGTCTGGCTGAATTTCATATCGGTATTCCAAAAACTCGCTTTCGGAGACTTTCAGTTTCATGGAAACAACCGTGTTGCTTCCGTTGTTGGTCACAGTAGGTTGAAAATATAAATCCTGCGTACTTAAAGTTCTATTGTCAGTCGTACCAAAAGTAATATTGAATACCGTGTTTTTATCCTTTATCAAATAGATAGGCACTGAATCAAAATTGACAAACTTGTTCAGTTTCACCTCCGATAGAAACCCTCCTTTGTTACTGAATTTCAACGTTAGCAAATCGGTTTTGACTTCCGTTGTTTCATCTTTGGCAGATGGCAAGGTGGACGCGTAAGCAAATGCTCCCAACTTATTCTTTAAGGCCGCCAATTGCGTGGAATCTGAAGATGTTTCGTTAGAGAAGTCTTTTGACGCGGTTTCGTAGGTGTCTGTTTTCTGGTTTCCCTCTTTTGATTTTTGGTCTTTCGCTATTTGTTCCTGTTTTGCTTTTTCGGCCGCCTGTTCTTCTGGAGTTGGCTTATTTTGCCAAAGCATGAATAATAAGATTCCGAAAATAAGGACAAATCCTATAATGGATTTTACGTCTAATTTTTTTTCTTCCATGTCTTGTTTATGTCTCCTTATTGAAACGGGAGATACTAGGTAGTTAATTAATAAATTCTTGTTTAGCAGCTATTGGTCATCAAAAAGCTGTCCGTTATTGATTTTGTGCCATACTGACACTATTTTTATCCTTTTTGAAATTTAAAGCCGCCTTTACAAAAGCCACAAAAAGCGGATGTGGATTTGCGACCGTACTCTTATATTCTGGATGGTACTGCACACCTATAAACCAATTATGGCTAGGAATTTCAATGATTTCCACCAAATTAGTTTCAGGATTAAATCCTGTAGCTTTCATACCAGCATCCTCAATTTGTTTTTTATAGGCATTGTTAAACTCATAGCGATGTCTGTGACGCTCCTTGACTTGTTCTTTACCATAGATGTTTTTGACAATGCTTCCTTCTGTAAGTTTACAATCCCAAGCACCAAGACGCATCGTTCCGCCTTTGTCTGTAATTGTTTTTTGCGATTCCATCAAATCAATTACAGGAGTTGAAGTGGTTTCATTCATCTCTGTGGAATTGGCATCTTTCAACCCTAAAACATTACGAGCGTATTCAATCACAGCCATTTGCATACCCAAACAAATACCAAAGAATGGAATGTTTTGTTCCCTGACAAATTTTACAGCCGCTATTTTTCCCTCTATACCGCGTTCACCAAATCCAGGAGCAACTAAAACACCATGAAGATGTCCCAGTTTTTTAGCCACAGACTCTTTTGTCAAATATTCGGAATGGATGGGTTCTACTTTTACTTTCACCTCATTCTCTGCTCCAGCGTGAATAAAAGCTTCCAAGATGGATTTGTACGAATCCTGAAGTTCTACATATTTACCTATCAATCCAATTGTGACTTCTCCCTTTGGGTTTTTATGACGTTGCAAAAATTGATTCCATTGAGTCAAGTCAGGTTCTGTGCTACTTAACTCCAATTTTTTAAGGACTACTTTATCCAATCCTTGCTCCAACATCAAATTTGGCACATCCTATATAGTCGATGCATCGATGGATTGAATCACAGCTTCTTCATGGACGTTACAAAATTGTGCCACTTTACGGCGCAAATCTCCTGGCAATTCGTGCTCTGTACGGCATACCAATATATCAGCCATGACGCCACTTTCCATCAAGGTTTTAACGCTGTGCTGGGTTGGTTTTGTTTTTAATTCACCAGCCGCTGACAAATAAGGAATTAAAGTCAAATGGATCACTATAGCATTGTGCTCACCTAAATCCCATTTGAGCTGACGTACTGCTTCAATATATGGTAAGGACTCAATATCACCAACGGTTCCTCCTATTTCGGTAATGACGATGTCAAAATCGCCAGATTTACCAAGAATCTGTACTCTGTTTTTAATTTCGTCTGTGATATGAGGTATAACCTGTACGGTTTTGCCCAAAAATTCACCTCGACGTTCTTTTTCGATGACTCTTTGGTAAATACGACCTGTTGTTACGTTGTTTGATTGGCTCGTAGACACATTTAAAAAACGCTCATAATGACCCAAATCCAAATCGGTTTCGGCGCCATCATCTGTCACATAACACTCGCCATGCTCGTAAGGATTAAGTGTGCCAGGATCAACGTTGATGTAAGGGTCGAGTTTTTGGATGGTGGTGCGGTAGCCTTGTGCCTGAAGGAGTTTTGCGAGCGAAGCTGCAATGATTCCTTTACCAAGCGAGGAAGTTACACCTCCAGTTACAAATATGTATTTTGTGTTCGTAGTCATGTTGCGTTGTTAAACGCAGGCAAATTTACAAAATTTAAATAGAGTTATGAGGAATTGTTTTTGGGAATTTTATATGGTTTGAATGGGCTAATTTTCTGGTTTGAATCTGTAAAATTTAAATAAAGACAGAAATGAACATGCATGAATAGAAGGCTTTGTAACATGACACTCTCAAAATAGATAACATTCGGTTGCGTTTTATCGTGCCCGCACCTTAAGTGAGTCTTATTTTTACTGAAAGAAAACTTATATTCAAAAATTAAATTCAAAAAAAAACACATTTTCAATCGCTTAATATTTTTTTGGATGAAAACCATTCTTATAAAGAAAATGGAATTATTCTTTAAATAAAAAACCAAGTGAAATAACTCTGAATATCGGGTTTTTAATTCTAGTTATAAAAGACATGTGATGCTCTCCTAAAAAATACTAATCCCCTATTTAAAACCAGTCCTATTATTAAGGTTTTGTTAACACCTTAACATTACCTTAAACTTTCGTTAATAAAACCACCTCAATTTCCTAACCCGTAATTCGAAGTCTAAACCTACTTTTGGATATATAAAAAACCAAACAAAATTCTACATGAAAACTACTAAAAAATTCTTATTCAGTGCCATCATAGCTCTAGCAGTTGGCTTTACATTCAATGCCTGCGAGGATGGCAAAGACGGTATTAATGGTGTCGACGGTGTCGACGGAACTAATGGCCAAAATGGTGAAAACGGCCAAGATTTTGTTCCAGATCCTACAATCTTTGCGGACAAATCAAGCTTTGCTCCTTTAGTCGCTATTTCACCACAATTTAATTTTGTCAAAGCATATTCACTTATTAGTACCCCCGATGTCATAGGTGGCAATTTTCAATTGGCAGGTTCTGCCGATGGCGCAGGTTTGATAAGTGATAACCAAGGAGGTTATATCTATGTCGTCAATTGCGAAGACAGTTATGCCGTTGCACGTGTCTTTTTAGATGAAAATCTAATTCCAACTACAGGGGACTACCTATTGAATTCTGGTGTCGCTGATTTTTCAAGACAATGTTCAGGTACAATGTTTGAAGCTTCAATACACGGAGGGTCACAAGACATCTTTTTATCTGCTTCAGAAAATTTCAATTATGATGTTAAAGGAATAAATCCAAGAGTTACCACACCGACACCAACTGCCGATTTTGGATTGGATGCGTTAGGAGAATTCGCTTGGGAAAACGCCGTACCACTTCCTAAAGATGCCTATTCTGGCAAAACGGTTATCATTGGAGGTGATGATGACTCAAGTGGTTCTGAAGGTCAAGTTACAATGTATTATTCTACTCAAGGTGATGCCGACTTCACCAATGGAAAAATATACGTTCTGCGTTTTAAAGAAATTTCAAATGGTGCAGGCGAGGTGCAAAACGTAACAGCTAATACAACTTATAATGAAGGAAGCTTGGATTTTGGACAAACTTACGACGTCGAGTTTGTAGAAATTGTTAATGGCGCTAGCATGACCCAAAGTGAAATGGAGACAGCGTGTACGGCTGTAAATGCATCCCAATTTATGCGTGTTGAAGATGTCGATTATCAAAAAGGAAGCGATGCCAATGGTCGAAACGTTTTCTTCGCTGTTACAGGTAGAGGTCCTGGAACAGGAACTTATAATGACTGGGGAACAGTTTATAATTTAAAATTAGACCCAAATAATCCATTACAAGGAACCGTAAGACAGATAGTAAGTGGCAACACAAGCACAAACAATATGGATGGGAATTTACCAGACCTGCAAAGCCCTGATAATATTTGTGTGACTGAAAACTTTGTTTATATACAAGAAGATCCTAATTCATTCAGCAAAGGACACCCAGCTTATATTTATCAGACGGACATAAACGGGAACAACGCGAGCAAGGTTTTGGAACTTATCGTGCGTCAAGATTTAGCTGAAGATAATAGTGTTGGTTCATTAGATGGTGATCAAGGCGAATTTGGTGCCTTAATAGATATTTCTGATAAAGTCGGAATCCCGGGAACCTTCATTTTGGCCTTACAACCTCATTATTGGGAGAGTGATAACTTTTTAAGTCTAGATGGTCATACCAATACAAACTACGAAGACAAACAAGCTTCCCAAATTATTATTCTTAAAGGATTGCCAAGATAAAACACTAATAATAACTAAAAGAATTAATCTCCATTTGACCCAAATGGAGATTCTTTTTATTTATAATCATATTACTTATGAAGTTCCGCATTCTAATCTTACTAATTTTATGCTCACTAATTTTATTTACTTCCTGCAAACAGGAAAAAGTAGAAACTGTTCCTGTTTCTGACTGGGCATATGCGCAAGCGTACTACCTAGAAAACATCGAACAATCCATAGAATATCTCGATAGCCTCACTATAGAGGGATTTGATGGCGCCAATGCCAAGCGTCTTTTCAAAAACGCCCGAATTGCTTTCAAAAAAGCGGAACCTTATGCATCCTATCTCAATCCAGATGTTGGGCATAGAGCCAATGGGCCAGCATTACCAATTTTTAAGGAGGATAATGGCAAAATCCTAAAACCAGTGGGATTTCAAAAAATTGAAGAGAGCATCTATGAAGGAGAAACAAGTAAACCTGATTTTGAAAACGAAATTTATGTCACAAAAGGACTTCTGATAAATCTGCAGACTGCAATTAAAAAGAGAGAAATCAACCCACAGCGTTTTTTCATTGCAACACACCAGCAGCTATTTAGGATTGTCAGTTTAGCAATCGCAGGTTTTGATACGCCAGTGAGTCATTTAGGCATTTCAGAAACTGCTATTTCACTTGAAAGCCTATACGAAATTTATCAGCACAGCATTCAATATATAATTATGAACAAAAATTCCAAACTGCATACAGACTTTCAAAATCATATTAAAAAAGCAGTACAGTTTATTCAGGACAACCCGGATTTTGACACATTTGACAGATATTCATTTACGCGCGATTATGTAAATCCGATAATGCGCAATTGGGTTGAAATCCGAAAAACGTCTGGTCTATGGGAACCAGTGGATACCGAGCCATTCAATTTTGATGCTCCGACGTTTTTTGAGAAAAACGCATTTAACGCCAATTTCTTTATGCCCAACGTTAATAAAAACCCGACCGAAAAACAAATAGAATTGGGCAAAAAACTATTCTTTGACAACAACCTATCCGCTAATGGAACGATGGCATGTGCAACCTGTCATGTTCCAAACAAGGCTTACGCAGATGGAATATCAACCAATATTGACAACAAAGGCAAACGACTACAACGCAATACTCCCACCCTAATTAATTCAGCATTTCAGCAAAGCTTTTTCTGGGATGGACGGTCTGAGACGATGCTCGATCAGATATCTTCGGTATTTACCAATGAAAAAGAGTTCAATACCAATGTGCACGAATTTTCTTCAGAAATTTTAACGGATTCCTCCTATAGTTCTCTGTTTAAAGATGCCTATGGAAGCATCTCCACAAGAAATACAGATGTAATAAGGGCCATTTCATCCTATATTTCCACGTTGAATGGTTTCAATTCTAAATTTGATAAAAATATGCGTGGAGAAATCGACACTTATACTTCTGAGGAAAAATTAGGATACAACCTTTTTATGGGAAAAGCTCTTTGCGCTACCTGCCATTTTATCCCGTTGACAAATGGCACTGTTCCTCCTTTCTTTAAAGAAAGTGAAAAAGAAGTTATTGGCGTTCCAGAAACAAAAGCCAACAGAACATTAGACGATGATTTAGGTTTTTATTGGAAGTTTGGGCCACCACTGCACAAAGGAATGTTTAAAACCGTTACTGTTCGCAACAGTGGCTTAACAGCACCCTACATGCACAATGGTGTTTATGATACTTTAGAAGAAGTACTTAATTTTTATAATCTTGGAGGTGGTGGCGGAATGGGTTTTGAGCTCGAACATCAAACTTTGCCTTTCGACGAACTCAATTTGACTGAATCAGAGCAAAAGGCAATCATTGCATTTCTAAAGACACTCGATGATACAGATGTTGAATCTAATTAGAGCTTTTGGGCTGGAATTCTCAAGAATCAAATGGGTTTTGAGTATATAATTAAAGGCTTATAATTTTTATACTTACAAAAAGTGATTGACAAAGTTTGTTGTGATAATGAAATTTAGCTCAATTCAATAGAAATTGACGAAAACCATATCAAATAAATCATAAAGAAATTGGAAGAATAGGGAGCACCGACATATTCCAAATTAAATCCTAAAAATCAATGAACAGACAATCCACCGAACTTGCAATCGAATCAGGTAAGTCATTTTATATGGAAAATGGAATGGCAAGCATAATAGATTCAATTATGTCAATTCACTGAACGCTTTTCAAATTTGGTGGAACAGCTACCTGACGGTCAATTAAAAGAGGTATTTGTAAACGAAAAATGAGTAACCTATCTACTAAATATTAATGGTATGATTGAACATAGCTTTTATCATTTGGGACCGATTGTATTGATAAAGAAGCTTACTCAATCGATTGAATAGTCTAACGGATTATTTGGAATACCGTTTCTTAATCCCATAAATCAACTCTTCCAAACCATTCAGTTTGATTTCGTACATCTGTTGCATCATCGTACCCAATTGCCCTTTTGGAAATCCTTTGCTTTGATACCAAACATAATAATATTCGGGAATGTCAATCAGATAACGGTCCTTGTATTTGCCGAAAGGCATTTTGTAGTGTGCCAACTTTATGAGGAAGTCTTTATCGGGTTGTAGCAAATTAGTCCTTGGATTTATAGGCGCTTAATTTTAAAAGCTCCTGTTTAACATACTTATCCCATTTGGCTTGCAATTCCGTATTGATGGAATGATCAGTTTCCCGATCGTATGTATTTTGTGTGATGGCTAATTCCTTAGTGATAGTTTCGTGAAGAGACCTC
>JBBSLN010000030.1:0-12630 GCA_038255205.1 Flavobacteriales bacterium | reverse complement strand
TATGTCATTCGCAGAAATACATTCAAAAATTGCCAACGCCAGAGAATTGGACTTTGGAACTATTTTTAACCAGTCAATTGAATTGTTCAAGAAGGTCTGGCTGCAAGGTTTATTGACGTTAATCATCACAAGTGCCATGATGGTGCCATTCTACATTCTAATGTATTTACCTATGATTGCTATGGGTGTTATTGACCCTGAATCCTTTGAGCAAGGTAGAGAGCCAAATTTTTTAATTTTGTTACCATTCATTTTATTCCTGATTGTTTTCATGTTTTTCGCCATGTTCATCTCTTTTACGATGCAGGCAGCATTTTTTAGGATTTGCAGACAAAAGGATTTGAATTTAATAGGTACGGATGATTATTTTTATTTTTTCAAAAAGCGCTATGTTGCAACGGTATTCAAATTGTCATTAACTTCCGTAGGTATTTCAGTTCTCGCTATACTACTGTGTGTGCTTCCTATATTTTATGTCATGGTGCCCTTGTCTTTCTTCTCCGTAATGTTTGCATTTAATCCGGAATTGTCGGCCTCCAAGATCATCAAGGCAAGTTTTGGTTTAGGAAATAAAAAGTGGTTGCTCGCTTTTGGATTGATAATCATTTCGTCTATTTTGGCACAAATCATTGGAATTTTAATGTGCTTTATTGGGCTTTTTGTGACTTCGTCATTCGTGTATCTACCTATATATTTTATTTATAAAGAAGTAGTGGGTTTTGATGAGTTAAATGAGCTGAGCCAAATTGGGGAAACAGGAGAATTTTAATTTCTTTAATAGAAACTAACACAAAATATATAAGCCTGATTCGTCAGGCTTTTTTTATGGCGTTTATCGGATAAAATTGTAGTTCAGAAGCGTCTAAAAAATATAAAATTAGGTTGAATGCTTTTTTTTCATATACATTTGTAGCCATAAAAAATTGAATATGGCGAAGAATTTAGTGATTGTTGAGTCACCTGCAAAAGCAAAAACCATTGAGAAATTTCTCGGTAAGGATTATAAGGTAGAGTCCAGTTTTGGACACATTGCCGACCTGCCCTCCAAAGAATTGGGTGTGGATGTTGAAGGTGATTTCAAACCAAAATATCAAGTGTCGAAAGACAAAAAGGACGTTGTCAAAAAACTGAAGGATTTAGCGAGTAAAGCTGAAATGGTTTGGCTAGCGAGTGATGAAGATCGTGAAGGAGAAGCGATTGCTTGGCATTTGGCAGAAACCCTAAAACTTGATAAAGCGAAAACAAAACGAATCGTTTTTCACGAGATTACGAAATCGGCTATCCAAAAAGCAATTGAAAATCCACGTTCCATTGATTACAATTTAGTGGATGCACAACAGGCAAGACGCGTGTTGGATAGAATTGTTGGATACGAATTATCTCCAGTTTTATGGAGAAAGGTCAAAGGCGGATTATCTGCAGGTCGCGTACAATCGGTTTCTGTACGTTTAATTGTTGAGAGAGAACGCGAAATTCAGGATTTCACATCCGAAGCATCCTATAGAATTGACGCTGAATTTTCTAATGAGGAAGGTCAGACTTTTAAGGCTAAATTGCCAAAGAATTACAATACAAAAGAAGAAGCTTATAAATTTTTGGAATCTAATTCTGGAGCCAATTATAAAGTTGCAGAATTAGAGAAAAAGCCCGCTAAAAAATCACCGGCTGCACCGTTTACGACTTCGACCTTACAACAAGAAGCGTCCCGTAAATTATATTTTTCTGTCAGCAAGACGATGACTATGGCTCAACGTCTGTATGAAGCAGGTCTTATAACTTATATGAGAACTGACAGCGTCAACTTATCTGACGAGGCAAAGAATGGTGCGAAATCAGAAATTGAATCGGCTTATGGTTCTAAATATAGCAAAACACGCAATTACAAAGGAAAATCAAAAGGTGCTCAAGAAGCGCATGAGGCGATTCGTCCTACCGATTTTTCTGTGCATTCCGTAACGATTGATAGAGATCAAGCACGTTTATACGATTTGATTTGGAAACGAGCCATCGCTTCCCAAATGAGCGAAGCGGAACTGGAGCGTACCAATGTAAAAATAAGTGCATCAACTCATAAAGAACAATTTACAGCTAACGGAGAAGTCATCACATTTGATGGATTTTTAAAAGTATATCTGGAAGGAAGTGATGATGAAGATACCGAGCAAGAAGGAATGTTGCCAGCAATGAAAGCCAATGAAACTTTATTGAACCACTATATTACAGCGACTGAACGCTATACGCGTCCTCCTTATAGATATACTGAAGCGTCTTTAGTAAAACAGTTGGAAGAATTGGGTATTGGTCGACCCTCTACTTATGCGCCAACAATTTCCACAATCCAGAATCGAAATTATGTCGAAAAAGGAAATGTGGATGGCACAGAACGTAATTATACGCAGTTGACATTCAAATCTGGAAAGGTAAAAGAAAAGGGACTGACCGAAAAAGTAGGTTCTGACAAAGGGAAATTAGTTCCGACAGATGTGGGAATGATTGTTACTGATTTTCTTGTCAATCATTTTGGAATGATTCTAGACTACAACTTTACCGCTAAAATGGAAGAAGACTTCGATAACATTGCAGAAGGTAAGGAAGACTGGACTAAAATGATGAAAAGTTTCTATAAGGACTTTCATCCGCAAGTAGAAGATGTTCAAGAAAATGCTGAACGGGAATCTGGAGAGCGTATTTTGGGCGAAGACCCAAAAACTGGAAGAACGGTTTTAGTTCGTTTGGGCAAATTTGGACCGATGGTACAAATAGGAACGCCAGATGAAGAAGAAAAGCCACAATTTGCAAGCCTATTGCCAGATCAACAATTGAATTCCATCACCTATGAGGAAGCCATGGATTTGTTTAAATTGCCAAAAGATTTGGGTGTATATGAAGGAAAGCCGGTTGAAGTTAACAATGGGCGTTTTGGTCCTTACGTGAAATTTGGCGATTCATTTGTCTCACTTCCAAATGGAACTGACCCAATGAGTGTAGAGTTGGATGATGCCATAGTTCTTATTAAACAAAAGCAAAAAGCAGATGCTCCTATTTATAAGTATGAAAATTCACCAGTTGTAAAGGGTAAAGGACGTTTTGGCCCATTCATCAAATGGAATAATGTTTTCATAAACGTCAATAAAAAATACGATTGGGACAACCTTTCTGATAAAGATATCGTAGAATTGATTGAAGATAAAATCCAAAAGGAGAAAGATAAACTAATTCATCATTGGGAAGCCGAAGGAATCAAAGTGGAGAAAGCACGCTGGGGAAGACATACAGTGACAAAAGGCAAGACCAAAGTAGAATTGGACAAATCAGTAGATGTTTCAGAAATGACTTTGGAGGAGGCTAAAGACTTGATTGCGAGTAAAGCACCAAAAAAGAAAACAACAGCTAAAAAGGGTGCCAAGAAGAAAACCACTGCAAAAAAGAAATAGTTTTTTTGGATGTTACTTGTCAAATGGCTTTTAAACATTTCTTATTTTTTTGTTGGAAAAAATATCATTATCCGCTAATTGTTAAGCTATTTTTATTTTTCTCAAACATAAAAAGTCAATTTTTCTATTGATATTTGTATTTGGTTAAATTGTTTAAAAACTTGAAACACAAATCATTTCATGAACTTTAATTTTCTCTCGCCAGTTTCTGATTCGGTATTGGCCCATAATGAGTTATTATCAGAACAAGCTCTTGGAAAAAAAATTAAGATTCACTCCCGACAACGGGGTGTTCCAGATTTAGAGAATGTTAAAATTGCTATAGTCGGCGTATTAGAAAATCGCAATGATGTCAACTATATAGGGGAGGATTTTAGTTTTGATACCCTTCGAGTGTCTTTATATGGGTTGTTCCCCGGTAATTGTCTTACACAAATAGCTGATTTAGGAGATATACTTAAAGGAGAAACAGTTGATGACACCTACTTCGCCTTAAAAACAACCTTATCTGTTTTATTGGAGAAAAAAATCATACCTATTATATTAGGGGGAAGTCAAGATTTGACCTATCCTAACTATCGCGCTTATGATACGTTTTCACCAATGGTCAACATTGTGAATGTTGATTCTAATTTTGATTTGGGCGATGCCACACAACCCATAAAAAACAATAGCTATCTAGGTAAGATAATTCTAGAGAAACCTTATAACCTGTTTAATTATTCCACCATTGGGTTTCAAACCTATTTTAATTCACAGGAAGAAATCGATTTGATGGAGAAGCTTTATTTTGAAGCCTACCGATTGGGGGAGATTTCAAAATCAATACATTTGGTAGAACCAGTAATGCGTGATGCGCATATTGTAAGTTTGGACTTAAAATCCGTCAAAGCGTCAGAGGTATCTACAAAACAAAAGCATTCCCCTAATGGATTTGATGGCAAAGAGATTTGTGCTATTTCAAGATATGCAGGCATAAGTAATAAAGTATCCTCGTTTGGCGTTTACGAATACCGACCTTCAAAGGATGACCAAATTACGGCAATGTTAGTAGCGCAAATACTTTGGTATTTTATCGAAGGTGTCAATTGTAGAGTAAAAGATGATGATTTTATGATAGACTCTAATTATCAAAAGTACAATGTATTAGTAGAGGATGAAGAGTTGATATTTTATAAAAGTGTCAGAACTGGACGTTGGTGGATTGAAATTCCTTTTTTGCCAAATGTTAATAATAAATTGAAGAAGCATACGTTATTACCTTGCATGCATGACGACTATATAGAGGCAAGTCATGGTAAAATACCCGAAAGATGGTATAAAGCGTACAAAAAGAACAGTTTTTGATTACATTTGTGTCTTACATTTAAGACTTTTTTAATCGACGAAATGCATTTTTTTAGGATTAAGTGTAAAAAAGATTGAAAAAAAATTGTTTATTAGAAAATATATAGATATGTTTACAACCTCAAATTTTTTAAAACCAATTTTAAAACTAATATTTTAACCTCGAGTTTATATGAATATGAAGAAGTTTGCTTTATTAACCGCTGTTTTAGCTCTATTGGCTAGTTGTAGCTCTGGTGACAGAGGAGAACTAGTTGGAGCTAAAGGAAAGAGTTGGCATCCTGAAAAACCTTATGGTATGACACTGGTTCCTGGTGGAGCCTTTATTATGGGTAAATCGGATGACGATTTAGCTGGTGTGCAAGATGCACCAACTAAGACTGCCACTGTAAGTGCTTTTTACATGGACGAAACTGAAATCACTAACAATGAGTATCGTCAGTTTGTGTATTGGGTTAGAGATTCCATTTTGAGAACTAAATTGGCCATCTTGGCTGATGAAGTTGGACAAACTCCTGGCACAGGAGGTATTGGAGAGTATGCATTTAAGGATGCAGACCCTAACAATATGTCTGTATATGAAAAATACATGTATGATAACTATAGTGGATTAGGTCCAACTGGTTTTGAAGGTAGAAAATTAAATAAAAAGGTTAAATTAATATTTGACACTTCAGATTATCCTGATGAGTACTACGCTGAAATCATGGATACAATGTATTTACCGATGGAGGAATCTTATAATGGCCAACGCACTTGGGATGTTAGAAAATTCAAATTTCAATATACATTTATGGACATTGCCAAAGCTGCAAAAAATAAAGAGAAAAAACGTTCCGAATTCATTACACAAGAACAAGTGGAAGTGTATCCAGATACTACGGCCTGGATCAGGGACTTTGCATACTCTTATAATGAACCAATGCATAATGATTATTTCTGGCATGCTGCTTATGGCGAGTATCCTGTTGTAGGAGTATCGTGGAAACAAGCTAATGCCTTCTGCCAGTGGAGAACCTTGAACAAAAACGGATTTCAAAAACAAAAAGGCGCACAACCGGTCAACAGATTCAGATTACCTTCTGAAGCAGAATGGGAATATGCTGCCAGAGGTGGTCTTCAAGGAGCTACTTATCCTTGGGGTGGACCGTATGCGAAAAATGACAGAGGTTGCTTCATGGCTAACTTTAAGCCATTGCGTGGAGACTATGCTGCTGATCAAGCGTTATACACAGTAGAGGCAAAATCTTATGACCCTAATGATTTCAATCTTTATAATATGGCAGGTAACGTATCAGAATGGGTAAATGGTTCTTATGATCCAGCTTCTTATGAGTTTATGTCAACGATTAATCCTAATGTTAATGATGCTGACAATCAACGTAAAGTTGTACGTGGTGGCTCTTGGAAAGATGTTGCTTATTTCTTACAAGTAAGCTCTAGAGACTACGAATATGCTGATTCTGCAAGAAGTTATATAGGGTTCAGAACCGTTCAGGATTATATGGGAACTGATGTAACCGCAAATGCTGGAAATGGCACAAACAAATAAAAAAAACCTCAAATCAAATACAAACTAAAATTAATATTAATCTACTTAAGTAATCAACTTAACCAAAACAACAAAATTATGGCACAATCAAGAGCAAGTAAGAAGTTTATGAACATGGCTTACGGACTAGGAGCATCAGTAGTAATTATAGGTGCACTTTTCAAAATTATCCACTTTGAAATAGGACCATTAACTGGTAACGTCATGTTGGCGATAGGTTTAATAACGGAAGCAGTGATTTTCGCAATTTCGGCATTTGAACCTGTGGATGACGATTTAGACTGGTCATTAGTGTATCCAGAATTAGCTGGAGGCAAAAGCATGAACATTAAAAAAGACCAACCAAAAGACGCTGAAGGATTATTATCTAAAAAATTAGACGAACTATTAAAAGATGCAAAAATTGACGGAGAATTGATGGCTAGTTTAGGAAACAGTATCAAAAACTTCGAAGGTGCAGCAAAGGGTATTACCCCAACCTTAGATTCTATGAACGCTACTAAAAAATATGGCGAGGAAATGTCGTTGGCTGCTGCTCAAATGGAATCATTGAACAGTCTTTATAAAGTTCAAATGGATGCTGCAAGTCGTCAAGCGACTATTAACGAAGAAGCGGTTGAAAATGCAACGAAACTAAAAGAGCAAATGAAAGCTATGGCTTCAAACTTATCATCATTGAATGGTGTATATGGTGGAATGCTTTCTGCAATGAACAGAAACTAATTAGTGATTAGTAAAATTTAAACAATCAACAACTAAAACCTAATTAGAAATGGCAGGAGGAAAATTATCTGCAAGGCAGAAAATGATTAACTTGATGTATTTAATCTTCATTGCGATGTTAGCATTGAATATGTCAAAAGAAGTGCTATCGGCATTTGGATTAATGAATGAAAAATTAGTTGAATCTAACGAAGCGGCTACAGAACGTAATTCTTTGTTCTTTGCGGGATTAGAGCAACAAGCAATAGATCAGCCAGAAAAATATGAACCATTAAAAAATCAAGCCGCTCAAATTTCAAGCTTAGCTGATGATTTTAATTCATATCTCGCTGATTTGAAAACTCAGATGACCGCTAAACTTGACGACCCTAAAGATTATGAAATAATGGACAAAGGGGATTTTCTAGATAATGAATTTTTTAAAGGTGATAAATTGAAGCCTGAAGGCGAAAAATTTTTAGCTCAAATAACAAAATTTAGAGAAGGAGTTGTTGGCGTAATTGGAACTGAGTATCCATCTATTGCAAAAGATGTTAAAGAGAAGTTCGCCACAGAACCAGTTAAAAACAGAGACGGAAATGTTATACAATGGTTAGACTATCATTATAAAGGATTTCCTTTAGTAGCTTCATTGACAAAAATGACTCAATTGCAGGCAGATATTAAAGGTACTGAATCTGAAGTATTGTCTTCGATGCTAGCAGGTAAGTTAAAAGTTGAGGCTTCTTTGACAAATTTTGAAGCTATTGTAGTGCCGGACAAGACTGCATTTTTTAGTGGAGAGCCCTTTACAGGTAAAATTATACTAGGTAAAAAGGATAATACCTTAAGGGCTGATAAAGTAGTTGTTAATGGAAAAGAATTGCCAGCCGAATCTATGAAAGAAGGCGCTACAATGTTAAATTTTCCAGCTGGTAATGTTGGAGAACAACCAATAAAGGGTCAATTTACCTTTAAAGAAGGTGGTGAAGACATAGTGATTGATTTTGAAAGTTCTTATTCTGTAGTTCCTAAGCCTAACTCTGCAACTATTTCTGCAGATAAAATGAACGTGGTCTATCGTGGTGTTTCTAACCCAATGACTATTTCATTTGCTGGCGTGTCGGATAATAATGTATCTGCAAGTGCGCCTGGTTTATCTAAAGGCTCTGGTACTGGTAAATATATTATGAATCCAGGTGGAGGAAAAGAAGTAACAATTAATGTTACTGGAAAGCTTCCTGACGGAAAGTCTGTAAGCGATAGAGCTACTTTCCGAATCAAGGATATTCCAAAACCATCTGGTACAATTGCAAGACAGCAAGACAACGTGAGTTTACCAAGAGCGAACGTTGAGATTGCGACTGTTGAAGCGGTATTGAATGATTTTGATTTTGAACTACCGATTAGGGTAACATCATTTAAAATCAAAGTGCCTGGGCAACCATCTGTTACTGTAAATGGCAACAAAATGAATGATCAAGCCAAAAATGCGTTACGTAAAGCATCTCGTGGTGATGGCGTATCAATATTCGAAATCAAGGCAGAAATTATAGGTAACTCGTCATATAAATTGCCAACTGTGTCGCCAATATTTGTCGAAATTACCAACTAATAATAATTTAGGTAATGTTTTAGCGTTGTAAATATGTTAAGATAGAGCGTCCCAATTAATACGAAGATTATGAATTTAAAAAGTTTTTTATTAACCGTTATAGGTGTTAGCATCGCCACAAGTTCGTTTGCACAAACCAACGTGTTGAATGCCAAAACACCTGGTGAAATAGGCCAGAAATCTGATGCCCAATTGGCGATGGACAATGATAAACCATTGGAGTATGGATATGTAGATGATAGAGATATTTTGTTCTCGAAAATGACATGGGAGAAAGTAGTTCTTGACGAACGTGTGAATTTTCCGCTTTATTTCCCAGTAGACACAAATAATATTGGTAAAAACAGACGCTCTCTTTATGATGTTCTACTTAAGAACATTAATGAGGGTAAAATTGAAAACCTTTATGATGATTCGTATTTTACGGCTAAACGTACTTTGAAGGATATTGAATCTGCTTTGCATAAAACAGACACGCTGGATTATGGATACCAACAGTACAATGCTGAAGGTAAAGTAGATGCTGAATATATCACTAAAAGGGATATTCAGTCTTATGACATCAGCGCATATTTAATCAAAGGGTTGTGGTATTTTGATAAACGTCAAGGCGAATTAAAATATCGAATTCTAGGAATTGCGCCTGCTGCACCAGACGTTAACTTTATTGATTCCGAAGATGAGGCAAACAAAGAACCTATTCCTTTATTCTGGGTGTTTTATCCAGAGGTAAGAGATATTCTCCATCAAGCAAAGGCATTCAATAATAAAAACAGTGCAATGCCATTATCTTTCGACCATTTATTAAACTCTAGACGTTTTAATGGTTATATGTATAAAGAAGAAAATGTCTATGGTGATAGAGAAGTAAAGGATTATGTTGCTGATAATGCGTTGATGCAATTATTGGAGTCTGACCGTATCAAAGATAAGATTCGTGATTTCGAGCAAGACATGTGGAATTACTAATTTTTAGAATAGCATTCATATTGAAAGCGCTCACTTTTTAAGTGGGCGTTTTTATTTATTACTTTTGAAGGAATGAATGAACTGGATTATATAGTAGTCGGTTGTGGCTTGGCTGGAATCGCCTTTTGTGAACAACTACTGCTGCACCAGAAATCTTTTGTGGTGTTTGATAATAAATCACAGCTATCATCAATCGTAGCCGCTGGACTCTACAATCCAGTGACTTTAAAACGTTTTACCGAAGTTTGGAAAACAGAAGAACAATTAGCATTGGCTCTACCTTTTTATGCAAACCTGGAAAAAAAGCTTCAAGTTAAATTAGATTACAACTTACCAGTTTATAGAAGATTCACTTCGATTGAAGAACAAAATAATTGGTTCACAGCTTCCGATAAGCAAAGTCTAGAAAATTATTTATCAGCGCAACTCATAAAAAATGAAAATTCTGCTGTTATTGCTCCATTTGGCTTTGGCAAAGTGCTTCAAACGGGAAGAATTGATACGTCAACCTTAATCCACAATTATATAGAGTATCTCAAAGTTCGAGGTGCTTATTTGTCTGAAACTTTTGATTACGCTAGTTTAGATATTAAAAAAGATACTGTTGCTTACAAAAATAGTATTGCCAAACAGATTGTGTTCGCTGAAGGCTTTGGAATGACGAAGAACCCATTTTTCAATCAGTTACCACTCAACGAA
The DNA here is from genome assembly GCA_038255205.1 of Flavobacteriales bacterium. GTDB lineage: Bacteria > Bacteroidota > Bacteroidia > Flavobacteriales > Flavobacteriaceae > JBPOFM01. The sequence continues at coordinate 2,312 of JBBSLN010000030.1, read as the reverse complement.
GCCAAAGGAGAAGTAATCACAATCAAGGCGCCTGAATTGAAGATAGATTACGTACTAAAATCTTCCATTTTTGTAGTACCCGAAGGAAATGATATGTACTCAATAGGAGCGACCTACAATTGGGATGATAAGACACATCAAGTAACAGAAGCAGCCAAAATCGAATTGGTTTCAAAATTAAAAGAACTAATTACTTGCGATTTTGACATTGTTGAACAGCGAGCAGGAATTCGTCCTACCGTTAAGGATAGACGACCGTTAGTAGGAGTACATCTTAGGCATAATAATATCGCGCTATTGAATGGTTTAGGCACTCGAGGCGTCATGATTGCGCCTTATGTTGCGAAGGCTTTATACGAAAGAATTGAAAATGGTATTTCTCTGGATAAGGAAATAGATATTTCCCGATTCAATATGCTATGATTTTTTTGATAAATATTTGTCGAAATCTATAAATATGTTGATCCAAATATTCCGCGATAAGCGTATTATAATTGGCCCAAAAATAACAATTGTACCAACAATCGCAATAAAAGCCGTGACCAAACTTGAACCCAAAAATAAATAGCTAATCACAAAAGCTGCGACTGCAAAGGCAATTCCCACACCATAACTCACATACATAGAGCCATAGAAAAATGAAGGTTCGATTAAGTATTTAGTACCACAATGAGAGCATTTTTCATGCATTTTAAAAGTATCAGACAATATATAAGGGTTAGGGTTAACATACATCGATTCTTCGTGGCATTTCGGACAAGCGCCTGTAAAAATACTATATAATTTGCTTCCTTTGTTTATCATGAAGATTGTGAACTTTTGCACTTTTAAATGAGAATACAAAATTAGATCTTTTAGAATCTAAGTTTTGTAACAATAATCACAAAAAAATGCTCAACATACACAATCTTTCAGTTCCTTTATAAGGTAAATATCTTTTCGAGGATTACATTTAGGCTTTGTGCTGATGATAGAATTGGTCTTATTGGAAAAGATGTTGCTAGTAAATCAACAATGATCAAAATCCTTTCCAAAGAAATGGAGCACAGCGCGGATTGCTGCAGATAAAGAAATTAACATAAGGAGTTTATAATTTCTATTTCTCTTTTAAAAATGATTTATCAAAATGTATGAAGATATTAATCCATATATTTCTAGAAAGTCTCAAAATAATTGGGCTAAACGCTATTAAAGTACTAATAATGGCAATAACAGCTATGACCAATGAAGATTCCAAAAACACGTAGCTAATAATAAATGCTGATACTGCAAAAACAGCACCAACACCATAGCCTACATACGCTGAAACATAAAAGAAATAGGGCTCAATACGATATTTTTTATCGCAATTGGAACATTTTTTATGCATTTCAAATATTTCGGAAATCACGTAAGGATTAGGATTAACATACATTGATTCCTCGTGACATTTTGGACAAGTGCCTGTAAAAATACTATATAGCTTACTTCCTTTATTTATCATAGAGAATGTGTACTTTTGCATTTTTAAAATAAAACACAAAATTAAGGTTTTACAACCAAGACTTTTTGAAAATAGTTACAAAAAATGCTCAACATACACAATCTTTCAGTTTCTTTTCAAGGCGAATATCTTTTCGAAGATATTACTTTTCGGCTCGGTAATGGTGATAGAATAGGTCTTATAGGAAAAAATGGTGCTGGAAAATCAACCATGCTCAAAATTTTGTCCAAAGAAATGGAACCGGATTCTGGTCAGATTGCTGCGGATAAAAATTTGAGTATTGGGTTTTTAAAACAGGATATTGATTTCGTCTTGGGACGAACTGTTCTGGAAGAATCCTACGAAGCCTTCAAAGAAATTAGAATTCTTGAAGCGAAAATAGATGATATCAACCATCAATTGGTGGAACGAACGGATTATGAAAGTGACATCTATCACCAACTAATGGTGGATTTGAATGAAATTCAGCATCAATATGAAATCATCGGGGGATACAATTATCAAGGTGAAACTGAAAAGATTCTTCAAGGTCTAGGTTTTAAGCGTGAAGATTTCAATAAACTGACGGATACTTTTTCAGGAGGATGGCGAATGCGGATTGAACTCGCAAAATTGTTACTTCAGAACAATGATATTTTACTTCTCGATGAGCCCACCAATCACTTGGATATTGAATCCATTATCTGGCTGGAAGGATTTCTTAAAAATTATATTGGTGCTGTCGTGATTGTGTCGCATGATAAAATGTTTTTGGATAATGTCACGAATCGCACCATTGAGATTTCTCTTGGTAGAATCTATGATTATAAAAAGCCTTACTCACAGTATT
>JBBSLN010000029.1:0-12635 GCA_038255205.1 Flavobacteriales bacterium | reverse complement strand
TTCAACATAACCTGCATCTTCAACGTCGAATCCATTTGGAGGTAATTCAATCCCTTTTGGAATATCCAATTTTACCTTTTCCCCGTCTTCGTTAATTAAATAATCATTCATTGGATCAAAATCCAAACGACCAGAAATTGCTATTGCAGCAACCATCTCTGGTGATCCCACAAAAGCATGTGTATTTGGATTACCATCTGCGCGCTTTGAGAAATTTCTGTTGAATGAATGGACAATTGTATTCTTTTCATCACCTTTCATATCACTCCGGTCCCATTGACCGATGCATGGTCCGCAGGCGTTCGTGAAAATCGTAGCATTCAAATCTTCGAATACCTTCAAAATACCATCACGTTCTGCCGTAAAACGAATTTGTTCCGAACCTGGATTGATTCCGAAGTCAGATTTCGCCTTAATATTTTTATCGACTGCTTGCTTTGCAATGGAAGCTGCACGTGTTAAATCTTCATAAGAACTATTGGTACAAGATCCTATCAATCCCCAATCCACTTTAATCGGCCAGCCTTTTTCTCTAGCTAGTTTACCAAGTTCTCCTACCGGCGTTGCCAAATCTGGTGTAAATGGTCCGTTTAAATGTGGGCGCAATGTATCCAAATCAATTTCAATCAATTCGTCAAAATACTGTTCTGGATTTTCGTAGACTTCTGGGTCTCCAGTTAGATACTCTCTAATTTTGTTTGCTTCGTCAGCGATGTCAGCTCTATCGGTAGCTCTCAAGAAACGCTCCATGGAATCGTCATAACCGAACGTCGAAGTGGTAGCACCAATTTCAGCACCCATATTGCAGATGGTTCCCTTCCCCGTACAAGACAAATTCTTTGCACCAGGTCCAAAATATTCAACAATAGCGCCTGTTCCACCTTTTACAGTCAAGATGCCTGCTACTTTCAAGATGACATCTTTAGAGGCTGTCCAACCGCTTAGGGCTCCTGTTAATTTAACTCCTATTAACTTCGGAAATTTCAACTCCCAAGCCATTCCAGCCATCACATCCACAGCATCAGCGCCGCCGACTCCGATGGCAACCATTCCAAGTCCACCGGCATTTACGGTGTGCGAATCGGTCCCAATCATCATGCCTCCAGGAAATGCGTAGTTTTCCAGTACGACTTGATGTATAATTCCCGCTCCCGGTTTCCAGAATCCGATACCGTATTTATTTGAAACTGAAGCTAAAAAGTCGAAAACCTCATGACTGGTTTCGTTAGCACGTTTTAAATCAGGAACCGCTCCTTGCTTCGCCTGTATCAAGTGATCACAATGAACTGTTGTAGGTACTGCTACTTTTGGCTTACCAGCTTGCATAAACTGCAATAGAGCCATTTGTGCGGTCGCGTCTTGACATGCAATACGATCTGGTGCAAAATCGACATAATCCTTGCCTCTTCGAAAAGCTTTTGTAGGAGTACCGTCCCAAAGATGGGCGTATAAAATCTTTTCAGATAATGTCAATGGCTTACCAACTATTTCACGCGCTTTGTCCACACGCTCTGGCATAGTTTTGTAAACTTTTTTAATCATATCGATATCGAATGCCATATGTTTTTTTTTAAGTTTGTTTTTTAATAAATTACAGAATTTTCATAATTACAAAATTACGAAATTTCAAAGACTTTTTAAAATCTCTAATGAAATCAAAATTATATTGAATATAAATCAATAAAAACTCTTGATAACGTCAAAAAATGTATTATTGATAATTTCTTGGATGATAAAATACCAAATTAGTAAAACAACCGCTGTGAATAGCATCTCGAAAATCCTGAAAGTATGGAAAGAATCAGAAATTCTTATCGCGATATCTCAAAATAGGTTTTTCAAAATAGAGATATATTATATTTGAGAGACTTATTGTAAGTGTCAGATACAAGATACATAAAATTCCTTTCATAAACATAGAAATTGAATCTATATCAATAAAATGTCGGATACTTAACAAAATCGCAGAAAAATTAATAAGATAGATAGCATAAGAACGCGAACTTACAAAGTACACCATGCCATTGAAAATTGATGAGCACTTCATGTGTATCGCGTAAGGAAATACCATAGCGCAACTTATAGTAATTGTATTTAAATACACAAATACATAGAATGCCAAATCAGTTTGTGGCTGGAGTTGCATTTTAAAAATGAGAAAGTGAATACCTGTAAAAACAAATATCCCTAAAAACAAAAATAAATACTTCAGCTTTTTAAAAAATTCAGGAAACCGCTGTATGAGATAAACCAATATAAATCCTAAATAAATGGCATCTAACCTGTATATTACCACTGTTTTATAACCCGCACTCCAATCCTTATAGTTAACAATATCAGCCTCATTATAAAACTGAATTTTAAATAATAGCAGCATCAAAATTGTAGCTAAAGTCGCCCAAAAAAAAACTGATTTCCTGCGCATTTTAGTCACCAAAAACACACTAAACATCGCCGCAGGCAGAATCAAATAAGCATATTCTTCAATTGACAAGCTCCAAGCCTCAGGAAAAAATTCGGGATGTGGTTCAGAAAAATTCTGAAGAAAAATTAAATACAAACCAATAGAGTCGGTGAAATCCTGTGTATATATCCAAAAGAGTAAAATATTAATAAGCAATACTAAAAAGTAGTTAGGCAGAGTCCTTAACCAACGTCGTTTCCAAAACGTTATTAAATGTGAAAATTTGACTCGGTGTTTTTCAATTTCCTTCAGTAACAAGCCACCAATCAAAAAGCCACTCAGTACAAAAAACAACTCAACACCTACGGGACCTAATGTTCTTATTAATAGTACAAAATGATTTTGGGATTCTAGAACGAACAGATACGTGCAATGGGATACTATCACTAATGTAATGGCTATTGCTCTAAGTAAATCTAACCCGAAATTACGTTCCTTTGGCATTAAAAACGATTAATGTTTCACGGCAATCTAAAACAAAAAAAGGAAGATTTAAAACAAACTCTTAATAATTTGTTCATCCGAAACACCTTCAGCTTCTGCTTTGTAGTTTTTGATGATTCTGTGACGAAGGATTCCGCTGGCTACAGCCTGTACATTTTCAATGTCCGGTGAGAATTTACCATTGATGGCAGCATGTGTTTTTGCAGCAAGGATTAAATTCTGAGAGGCTCTTGGGCCAGCTCCCCAATCGACGAATTCTTTAACCAATTCGGATGCAGATGAACTGTTCGGTCTCGTTTTACTGACCATTGTAACAGCGTATTCAACGACATTATCGGCCACAGGAATACGACGAATCAGTTTTTGAAAATCGGTTATTTCTTGAGAAGTAAATAAAGGATTGACCGTTACTTGAACATCGGTAGTGGTTGTTTTGACCACTTGTACTTCTTCAGCAAATGAAGGATATTCTAGATTAATGGCAAACATAAAACGGTCTAATTGTGCTTCTGGCAAGGGATAAGTTCCCTCCTGCTCAATTGGATTTTGAGTTGCCAAAACAAAATAAGGTAAACTCAACTGATAGTGATGACCCGCGACAGTGACGGCTCGTTCTTGCATCGCTTCCAAAAGAGCTGCCTGTGTTTTAGGAGGCGTTCTGTTGATTTCATCAGCTAGAATGATATTTGCAAAAATCGGGCCTTTGATAAATTTGAATTGTCTGTTTTCGTCCAATATTTCACTACCGAGAATATCACTTGGCATTAAATCTGGTGTAAACTGAATACGTTTGAAATCCAATCCTAAAGCTTGTGCAATGGTATTGACCATCAAGGTTTTGGCTAAACCTGGAACACCAATTAATAATGCGTGTCCACCGGAAAATATAGAAATCAAAATTTGATTTACAACCTCATCCTGACCAACAATAATTTTGGCAACCTCGGTTTTTAAAGCTTTATATTTTTTGACAAACTGCTCTACAGCCGCGACATCAGACATACTGTATTATTTTTCCTTTTTTAACCAATTACTTTCAAACTCGCAATCACGGTACGCACCATTGATGTTGATGTAGGTATCGCTAATTTTTTCTTCCTGCCACTTACCTATCTCCTTGAATTGTTTATCCTGTACGGTTAAATTCTTGATTTTCAAATAGTCCCTAGCAAAATCAGCTTCGTGTTCATTAATCCTATCTGTAACTGTTAAGATTTTAAATTTGATTCTGTTCACTCTGTCCTCATCTTGAAGTACCAAACTCACCTCATTATCTTTAAGATTTTGAATTTGAGCATATAATTCAGGTTCCATTTTTGTCAATTCAAAGTTATAATCTTGTGTTTGTGGATTGATTAATTGCCCACCATCTTGCCTCGTTTCCTTTTCATCACTCATTTCTCGTGCTGCATCGGCAAACTTAATTTCACCACGAACAATACGAGCACGAATGGTATCAATTTTTGTTTTGGCTTCTTTAATAGCTTCTTGGGTCACTTCAGGACGAATCAAAATGTGTCTTACGTCGTACTCTTGTCCCCTAATTTTTTCGAGATAAACGATGTGATAACCGAAATCCGTTTGGAACGGTTCTGATATTTCACCTTCTTCGAGTGTAAAGGCCACATCACGGAATTCCTTGACCATTTGCGGACGACTTCGATTCATAGGCGGCAATTTTCCTCCCGTTTTTCTAGACCCCATATCATCCGAATAGAAAGTAGCTTTCGTTGTGAAACTGGCACCATTTTCAATAATATCGGCTTTAAATTCTTTTAACTTATTGATTGCTTTCTGTTTCTCATCTTCAGAAATTTTAGGAATAACTACGATCTGCGCAACCTTTAATTCTGTTCCAAAAATAGGACGCTCATCCTTTGGAATGTTATTGAAATATTCCCGTACTTCTTCGGGTGTCACTTCGATATCTTCAATAATCTTTTTCTGCATCTCATAAGCAAGTTGCTGTTGTTTGTTAATCTCGAACATATCCTCCCTTAGGGCTTGTTCGGTATCTTTATTGTAAAATTTCAACAGTTCGGTCATGGATCCATTAGTCTCCTCAAGGAAAGCGCTGATCTGTTGCTCAATGCTAGACCTTATTTCAAGTTCCTTTACAACAATACTGTCTTGTATAGCATTATGTGCATACAATTTATCTTCTAATAACTTACCAAATAGCTGACAACGACCAATATCGGCAGTGGAAACACCTCGTGCCTGCAATTGCAAATATTCTTTATCGATATCAGAATCCAAGATAACATAATCACCTAGAACAGCCACAACACCATCGACCTTTACACGTTCGTTGCTGGATTTAACAGTGTCCTTAACTATCGAGCTTTTTATTACTTCATCTTCAATAATTTCCTGTGCATTGCTTATGGTATAACTCAATAGGACCAAAAGGGTAAGTGCAAACTTATTGTTTTTTATAAATTTCAAATTGATTGTTTTTAATGGCATCTTTAGTAATATCTTTTTCAAGTTCTTTGATGAGTTCTAATTTTCTTTTATTGATGATAATCTGCTTAATGGTAGGTTTTACATACTCTAAAGGCGCGTAATCATTTTGCAAACGCACATCATTAATTTGCATCAAATATAGTCCTAATGAATCTTTGAGTTGTATAAAATTAGATTTTTTTAACAGTTCTTTCTTGTTTTCAGAATTCAATACTGGAATTTTATTTGAAACTTGTGAGGCTTTGATCCAAATGGAATCGTTCAGCGAATAGGACTTAAATTGTACGGAAATGGAATCTAAAAACCGCTTATCCTTCATCGAAAACCGAGTCAATCTTTTTGTAATCTCATCTGTGTACACCGCATTCACCGGAATACTGATATATCGAAATTTTATGAGTTCATCGTTAAGCTTAAAGACTTCTTTGTTGCTTTGATAAAACTCGTCGGCCTCATCAAGGGTCACAACAGTATCTATTGATTTTTTTACCAAAGCTTCCAAATATGCTTTTGTATACAGGTCCTTCTTATATTGATCAACTAATTTGTTGAATGCATCCTGTTTCGTTTGAGGCAAATTGCGTTCAGACCCATCCAGCAATAACAATTGTGTAGCCCATCGCGTGACAAAACTGTTGACGATAAGAATACTGTCTTCTGCAGAAGTACCTTCAGCCACCAACCCCTTCATATCATCCTCATATAAATAGGAATCATTTACCCTTGCGATTGGCTTTCTGTCTTCTGAACCCTTAAAAAAATTACAGGAAGCTAAGCAAAAGAAAGCAATGTATATATAGGCGGTTTTTTTAATCAATTAATTCTTGATTTGATTTTTTACATTTTTGAGCGTTTGTGAATTAACCTCAACTTTATAACGATTATTGAGTGTCGTCAACCAATTGTCTTCAATACTGTTCTGATAATCACTAATCACCTTACCTTTAGCTTCTTCAAATGTTTTATTGGCGCTAGGAATGATTTTGTTTACCATCACGACATGATAGGCATCATTGTATTGGTATATTTTTGAAAGTCCTTCTTTTAACTCTAAATCCTGTGGTAACGCTTGGTGATCGGTTTCCATAAGGCCTTTTGTAAATATGACCTTTTGTTCAGCTTCAGTATTCAACGCTTTACTGATATCTTCATCAGACTTTCCATTTTCGAACATGTCCTTTGCTTTTTTCACATCAGCTTCCTTTGCAGCCGTTGCCAAGACAACATCAACTCTGTTTTTCCAAATATAATCTGATTTGTGCGTATCATAATAGTTTTGAAGTCCTGTGGAATCTTGCACTGCCGCATTCCAAACTTCCTTTTCCATCAAATCAAAAAGCAACAGACCATCTCTGTATTCCTTAAGAATTTGTGCGAAATCTTCATTTTCAAATTCTAGATTCTCTTCATGGTAGTTTAAAATCTTACTTTCTTGAAAATCCTTATACTCTTTCTCGATAATATTGGCGAAAGATGTCGATTTTCCATTATAAATCTTTTGCATTGAGAGAAGATGATTTGCAAAATCACCATAGGTCACAGTTTTTGTCCCAATCCTGAAAAGTTCTTTATCACTTTCCAAAGTTGTAGGAATCACCCAAGCTCTATTGAAAAAATCATTTGTTAAAATAGTATTGAAATAGGCTATTTTTTTTGGGTCATCAACTACAGCATATTGTTTTTTAAGTTTTTTCGCAAGGGCTGTATTTATAAGACTTGAGCGCGCATCACGTTTTACTTTATTTTCCAATTCATCTTTAATGTCTACCATCGGCTGTACCGCTCTTTTGGAAACTAATTTTACAATATGCCATCCATAATCTGTACTGAATGGTTTTGATATGTCTCCAGACTCTGCCAAACTGAAGGCAATAGACTCAAATTCTTGCGAACTTAATTGTCCTCCCGTGAAAGGTGATAAGAGACCTCCATTATTTGCTGAACTTTGATCATCAGAAAATTGCTTTGCCAATGATTCAAAATTCTCGCCTTGATTGATTTTTTTATAAATTTCATTGATTCTTGTTTCTGGATTCATCAAGCTATCGCCTTGTTTGTTGGAAATCATTATATGTGCCACTGTCACCTCTCCACGAGAAGGTCGCTTATCATTAACCTTAACTACATGATACCCAAAACGGGTTCTAAAAGGTTTTGAAATATCACCAACTTTCGTATTGTAGGCAGCGTTTTCAAATTCATAGACCATTTTAAAAGCAGAAAACCATCCCAATTCCTCGGCAAAAAGGGTATTACCGTTATGGACCTCATTCTTTACCTTTTCAAAGCCTTCGGTCTTAACTCGGTCGCGCAGGGCTATCAACTGATTGTAAACTTGCAAGGTGTCTTTTTCGTTTTCATCAAGCCGAACCAAAATATGGGATGCCTTTATATCTTGAGTTGATCTGTTGTAAGCCTCTTTAACCAATGCTTCGGTTACATTAGAATCAGAAAGATAATTTTTAGACAATTGCTTTTTATAACCCTCAAATTCCCTTTTATATTTCGGAATTGTATCGAGACCCAATCGTCTTGCCTCCTTGATTTTTAATTGATAGTTTATAAACAACTTGAGATAGGCGTCGACATCTTTCTGGGACTCGTCTTTGACCAAATCTAGGTTCTTGTTATATACTCTTGCAAATTCTGATGATTTCACTGGTTCACCATCAATTGTGAACAGAACATCATCTGTGTTATTTTGAGCAAAAGAAAACGCTGTGAACAACAGCATAATTAGACCTAAAGAAAGTTTTTGATTCATAATGATATTTAAGTTGGATACCTGTCGCAAAAATAATAAAATCATACATTAAACAAGTCGCTTTTTTAAAACGATCAATAAAAGTGTTTAGTATTTTAGATTTTAATTGCTCTAACCTCTTTAACTATTTAATGGTTTTGACCACAATTAAGAGTGTATGCAGTGGCAGGAATGGTTGACAGCTATCATCTCATGAATGAATATTACTGATAATTACAGGCGAAAAATTAAAATCATAGGTATAAATCAACTAGTCATCTATCTTTTTTGCGATTGAACAAACATTCTCTGTTTATCAGTGAAAACTAAATATATTTACACTGTATAGTCTGTGTAAACGAAAATGAAATATACTTCCGAAATCAATATCGCCTCGCCTTTGGATGAGATTATCAGAAAATTTGATAATACAGAAAATATGAAGCATTGGCAAAGAGGATTGATTTCTGTGGAGCACATTTCTGGTAACCCCGGAATGGTAGGGGCGAAAATGAAACTTAACTATAAAATCGATAAACGGGAAATGGAGATTATTGAGACCATTACCCATCGTAAACTACCAAATGAATTCCACGGTATGTATAGTGCCAAAGGCATTGATAATATTCAAGAAAACTACTTCGAAGAAATCCAAAACGGTGGTACTAAATGGACATCCATTAATGAGTTTTTGCCATTAAACTTCATGATGAGAGCAATGCTGTGGGTTATGCCACGAGCTTTTAAAAAACAATCTATGCGATATATGAGAGATTTTAAAAACTTCGCCGAAGAAGGCATATCAGTGTTCCATGAGAAAGCTTAAACTCATTTGGGACTTTAGAGGTCCCAACGCCAGTAAAATTGCCGAACATCATGAAATACATCTAAAGGAGTACATTTCGGCTAAATCAATTTCCGTTCAAAAAACTGGTATCGAAGAACTACACGAACTTCACTCCATAGCTTTTATCATCATGGATGAAGCTGATATGAAGCCTATTCGTGATGCCTTAAAACCTCATAGAGGCCAGGTTTATGAGAAATAGCAATTCTTAAATTAGTTGAGACAGCATTTAATGTTGTATTTTGTTATATTTAGCTTTCAATACTGATTCATGAAAAAATTTTTCTATAAAGTAGTCTCTTTTTTTAATATCATCAAAAGTAATATAGCCTATTATCCGACCATATTGGCATTTTTCGGTTTTGGCTTTTCTCTTTTAATGATTGTTTTGGAGCAGTATGGCATTTCCAAATATTTACTGAAGGTCGCTCCTATTTTAGTTGTTGAAAATGGTGACACTGCGCTCTCTGTATTGAGTGTTTGTGTTGGCGGTCTGATTTCGATGATGGTGTTCAGTTTCTCAATGGTTATGCTGCTATTGAGCCAAGCGTCGAGCAATTTTTCGCCTCGTTTGTTGCCTGGCTTGATTTCAGACAAACGCCATCAAATCATTCTGGGAATCTATCTGGCCACTATTTTATATATAATTTTTACCATGTTTTCCATTCAACCGACTGGTGAAAAATATACACTCCCAGGATTTTCAGTCTTATTGGGAATCCTTCTGACGGTGCTCTGTCTATGCTCATTTATTTATTTCATCCATAATATCTCGAAGAGCATACAGATTTCCTTTATTTTGGATGATATCTTTAATGATGCAAAAGAACGATTGGAATACATTCTTAAACAGGAAGTCGAACACAAAACCATGGAAACATTTGCGGATACTGAAGGTTGGTATTCCTACAAATCAAGCAGAAGTGGTTATTTTCAAAATCTATCGACCAAGAATATTTTGAGTTTTTGCAAAGAAAACGACACAAAACTATATCTCACGATACCTAAAGGTCTTTACCTCTTACAAAATGAATTCTTTCTGAAATCCAAAAAAGAATTGGATGAAGACCAACTCAAAAATTTCTATGAAAATATTAATTTTTCACGGAGTGAACTGGTGAAGGATAATTACAGCTTGGCTTTTAAACAGATTACCGAAATTGCGGTCAAGGCCATGTCTCCTGGCATCAACGATCCTGGAACTGCCGTAAATGCAATCGACTATCTAACCGAACTGTTTGCTCTCCGCATGAAAAAGGAGGATATCGAAATCTATGTAGAAGACGAGACCGCCTATTTCAAACTTGAAATCATTCCGTTTAAGATTCTGTTGTATAATGTGATGGCATCGCTGCGAACCTATTCCAAACATGACCCTACTGTGGTTCAAAAATTGCTATGGATGCTTAACTACCTTTTGCGACAACCTGCATACAAAGACTATTATAAAGAAGCCATTGAAAAAGAAATCAAGCTACTGAAAAAGGATTCAAAAGCAATATTTGAGGAATTAGACATCTAAACTCTTAACATCATTCCAACCAATCCTTAAAATCCTTGACACGCTCTCTTGCTACAATGATATCTTGTTCGTCAAATTTATTGAGTTTTATCTGAAGACGTGAATTGGTATAACTGATCATATCTTTGATAGCGTTGATATTAATAAAGAATTTACGGCTCACTCTGAAAAATGTCTGTGGTTCCAATTCAGTTTCAATTTGCTCTAAAGTTGAATCCAAAAGGTAATTTCTACCTTCGTTGGTGAATGCATAAGTCCCTTTGTTCTCGCTATAAAAACATTCAACTTCATCAATATTAATTAATTTTAAATGTTGGCCAACCTTCACTGAAAACCGTTTTTTATATTCCCGTTCAATAGGATTCACTAGAAGTTTTTTAATATCCTCAAAATCCAAACTCACGGATTGCTTTTTTGGTATTCGTTCTTTGTACTTCGACACGGCCTTTTTCAAGTCTTCATCGTCAATTGGCTTTAATAAATAGTCAATACTATTCAACTTAAATGCCTGTAAAGCATACTCATCATAAGCTGTTGTGAAGATGACAGACGACTTAATATCAACCGTTTCAAAAATCTCGAATGACAACCCATCACTCAATTGAATATCGAGAAATATCAGGTCTGGATGTTCATTATTTTGAAACCATTCTATCGATTCTTCAACGGAATGGAGCATCACTTGCGTTTCCATATCCAGATTTGATAACATACGCTGTAAGCGTCTCGCGGATGGTTTTTCGTCTTCTATAATGATGATGTTCATTGGTTTGTGATTTGTGGTTTGAAAGTTTATTTTTTTGTTAAAACACTGCAAACTGCCTACTGTCTACTGGAGACTGCCTACTGAAGACTGCCTACTGCCTACTGAAGACTGCCAACTGCCGACTGAAGACTGAAGACTGCCAACTGCCTACTGAAGACTAAAATCATTCCCAACGCTCATTTTTCTGCTTCTCCATATATTCCTTAATCTTACGTTCTTCCCAGTTTTTCCCCAGTACGATGTCTGGCATAAAAACACTCATACCATGTGCCAGCAATCCTATTCCCCAGAATCCAAGTGTTGTAAAATTATGCCATTGAAAATAGCTTTCTCCTGGATCTAATTCTTGCACATTAATGACTACAATCATAAGATTGATAACGATGTACACCAATAAATGTGAGTAAAAACTTTTGATTCGTTTTACCTTTTTGGCAGCTCTCTCGTATTTGTCGTTTTCTATAAATTTGTTTTCCATTAGTTCCAAGTATTAGTGCGTTCTTCCTGTTCCATAATTTCCCTGATTTTTCGCTCTTCCCATGACTTTCCATATCCGAAAACTCCAAAAGCGTGAAAAATGATGCCCATTCCCCAACCTAGCATTGGGAACCAAAACCACTGAAAGCTCCAAGACGTTCTGTAGTTTATGAATATTAAAAAAGGTATCACAAGGCAATAGGATACTAAATTCCCATAAAAGCCTTTGATTTCTTCGACTCGCTTTTTCGCTTTGTAGTAAGCGTTTTCCTGATTGTTATACTTTTGAATTTCCATCATTGATACTTGTTTAGTAAGCATTGGTATTGACACCTCAAAACGATCTGCTTGTTGATTGATGTTCACCTTTTTATTCGTTAATAATTCATAGCGTTGTTTAATATTTTCCAATCCAACACCACTACTCTTTTTGACGATTTGTTTTGTTTGTAAATTGTTTTCCACGATCAGCATTCCATTGGCCTCATAAATCTTAATGTGAAGCGGTTTACTCGTTGTGACCATATTATGTTTTACGGCGTTTTCCAATAACAACTGTAATGACAAGGGCACCACTTTACTTTCTGGATCAATTGCCTTATCTGGTATATCAAAAATGATACTGTCCTCAAATCGCATTTTCAATAAAGACATGTAGGTCCTTGCAAAATCCAACTCTTCATCGACGGATACCAAATCTTTATTTTTCTGCTCCAAAACATACCGGTACACTTTTGACAGCGACGTTGTAAACTTTTGAGCGTTTTCTGGATTCTCCTCAATTAGACTTGTCAAAACATTCAAACTATTAAATAAGAAATGTGGATCCAATTGATTTTTCAAAGCATCAAATCGAGCGTTGGCAGTTCCCGCAATGACTTTCTGTTCTTTGACCTTTGTTTG
>JBBSLN010000028.1:0-12687 GCA_038255205.1 Flavobacteriales bacterium | reverse complement strand
CCGCATATAGGTTTTCTGCTCTTTAATCTGTCTTCCATCTTTTGTACAGCATTCATTTCAATTTATATATATAAATTGTCCTGATTCAGGACACACACGGTTTGGCGCTTGGCGAAGGTGGCGATTTTCACCACAAATGTTGATGCGGAGAACCAAACTTTGATTAACCACAAATGTGTCTGCGGAGCACTGAACCGCCACTTTTGCCAAACGCCTGTTATGCCTTCGTTGTTCTTTTTCTGTCGTGGTTTGTCTGTCCATTGTCTGCTGTTTTTGGTGCGGTTGCTTGGTGGCTCTTTTGGATTTTTTAGCTTGGCTTTGTGCGGTTGTAAAAAATACAAATGTGCCATCAAATGCGTTGGCTTTAGAACGGTAAAGTTAATTCATTGTCGATATAAATTCTTTCTTTTAAAATCAAATTGGTCTGCTTGTTTTTAAAGTCGCTGCACTCATAAAGGTCGTTAATTTTATTGTCTGCTGTGTCGAATACTATGCTCATATAGTTTTTACTGTTATTTCCGATAAAAGTAAAACCAGTCTTGGTTTTGTCACAGGAGTTGCAACGGCCCTCAACTGCAATTAAATGAGTGTCGCCAAGGTCTGTAAATGTTTCAAATGCCTTTTGCAGTTTGCTAATGAACAAGTATTTTTCAAAGTCCTGATAAGTTTTATCATTGTCTAAAAATGCGTCCACCATTTCAATATCCATTTTTTCAATGAAGTGCTGAATAGCTTGGGTTTGGTTTGATATTTTAGTTTCGATTTGGTTCACTTACTTTAAATTATCCTCTACCGTGAATTTTAATTTTTCTATTAATTTATGGACAGTATCAAATGAATTATTTTTAAAAAAATTATGTAGCTTTTTATTTTCATTGATATTGTTTTTTATTACTTCGCATCGGTGTTGCCCTTCATTTCTAACTAATCTTAAGGAATCTAAATTCGTTCCGGTATAATCATATTTTACATTATAAAATTCTAATCTAAAAGCAAATAATTTGCTACCAATAGTTATTTCATCTATTGATTTTTCTGGATTGAATGAATTTCTTTTGAAACAGTTTTTTTGGACTTCAACTCCATTTTCAAATTTGGTATATTGAATGGATTCTAAATGCTTTAAAAGGTCTTCTATCAAAGGGAATTTGGTGCCGTAGTAATAATTGATAAGTTGTTCGACTTGATAAAATGCGTTTACACAGAAATCGTAAAAACGGTCTAATTCAGATTCTTTACTAATTCTAAGTCTAGCATTTTCCATTCTAAGGTTATCTTTATCTAATTGGTCTTTTACTGTTTTATTCAAAACAAACTTATAGTCAATAGAATTATTCCCTGTTATAGATAGGTGTTCCCTTATCACTTCCGTATTTAATTTTATTGGAATTAGTTCATCACAGTATTCAGATTTACTATTCTCTTGTTTCTTCTTTTGAATTTCAGTTTGACTTAATTTTTGAAACAAAGCCTTAGATGCAATTACATCTTGATGATTAGAACCAAGCACCGCTTCCAACTTGTCAATTTCAAGTTGGACAGACATCATAAATTTTAGTTTTTGTGCATCCATTAATTACCGTATTGTTTTATAGCTGTTTCTATTCCCTTCTTTTCCCAAATTTGCAATAATTCAAATAGTGATAAAGCGGAATTACTTGGTTTTGAAATTTGAGTAGTTTGATTTGTTTTGCCATCCACTGCACTATACAATTCATCAAAACTCATTTTTTGTTTTAAGAACTTTTCATCTTTAGCACCTCTAACCATACCCAAAAACAAAATTTTACCATTGAGATAGTTATAAAACTGAGGCGTTGCACCGCCATATCTTAAAAAGCCCTTTTTCTCAGGAAATTGAGTCAAGAATTTTTGCTGTGTTGCATCAGTTCCAAATTTTTTCCAACACATTAGCCAGAAACGAACATCTTTTAAATACTTTCTGTCAACATTACTTTTTCTATTTACAATTATGCCTGTTACAGATTGTCTTTCGCCACCGCTTTGAAGTCTTTCCTTTTCAAAATTAATTTTGAATTTCTCTTGAACTTCAATGATGTCAATTAAAGTTTTTCTGAATACTTCATCAAAGACTGGTTTATTTGATGAAAACGTAATGTCGTCAGCATATCTTGAATAAGTTGCATTTATACTTTTAGCAAACTTGTAAAGTTTTTTGTCGAGGCGTTGGCAAACTAAATTTGTAAGTGATGGAGATGTTGGTGCACCCTGTGGCAAGCAACCATTGTCGCAACAAAGGTTTGCTACTAAATATCCCAAATATCCCTTTCCTTTTTCTTCAGATGTTTTCTTTTTTTCTTTGTTTGAGTTTATTTCATTAGCATCTGTCAAATTAAATGGAGCTAAGCCTAATACCGCTTTAATTCTTCTAAATTCTGTACTTGGGAAAAAGTCTTTCAAATCTGTATTAAAAACAAATTGTTTTCCGATATGCACTTTGGCATTATCTACAATACTTTTCTTTGGAACAAAGCCAGTAGCTGTAAAATGTGGTGTAAAAACGGCATTCAATATTTCGTTGATACATTTTTGAATGGTTTTAAGTTTGTAGCGTGGTGCTGAAATTGGTCTTTCTCCACCGCTTTTCTTTTTTATTGTAAATTGTTTGTATCGGTTGGCAGGTTTAAAAGCATAGTAATTTAAGTGTTTTGCCTCAATTATGACTTTTGTTTTTTCACTACGTTTTGGAAACTTTAAGGCATACACCCAACTCAACAGTTGAGCCAACTCCTCAACGGTTTCCGTTTTCGCAAAGCGAACTTTTATTTCTTCTATATTTTCAGGCGTTAATCGCATATTGTTTTTTAAAAAAGAAGTGCCAACTGATTTTCTTTATGGATGAATCCATCATAAATTCAATGATGTCAATATTCATTTATTCATATTTTATTATAATATATTAATTACTGATATATTCAATAACTAAATGTTCATTATAGCTCAATGCTGAACAATGAAAATAACTACCATTTAAACAGCCATTGCTGGCCGACATTGCAAATCGCAATGAACAGTTCAAAATCATTTTGTTGGCACTTCAAAGAACAAATTTATCACTTAATAAATAACTCTGAATGTCAAATTCAGTCTTTCTCCAATTTTCAATGTAGTCTTGGGAACTTGATGTTGCCAAAAATGTTGCGTTGTCCCACCCATCACCAAAAAAGTACCGTGTTTTAATTCCACTTCAAATTTCTCTTTATGGTCGTCAATTCTTCTTAGTTGAAACTTTCGGGTCGCACCAAAGTTTACAGAGCCGATAATTGGATTTTTTCCTAATTCCTTCTCTGCGTCTGTGTGCCAACCAACGTAATCCTGTCCGTCACGGTAACGATTAATCAATACACTCGAAAATTTTACTTTTGCTTCAACTTCTATTTTTTCCTTTATCAGCAAAAGCTCATCAGTCCAAGGCAATGGATTAAGTGTAATTCCAGAATAGGTGTATGGCTTATTGTTGTCACCATACCAAGCCGATAGGCGTGGCAATGGTAATTCCTTTCCGTACATCATTATCTTGTCTTGCTTCCATTCTATTGTTTCTAAAAGCGTTTTGAAAATTCTATCACTTTCCGTTTTATCGAAAAACGAAGGATGATAAAGCAATTCAGCATCTTGCAATTTGATTATTGGATTTGGGGTTTCAATTGTTTGCCCGAATAAATCCGCTTGAATGTTGTTGTCCATAGCTCGTAAATTTAATTATTTATAGGTTCGTTTTGAAAATGTATTCTACCCTTGAAATTGATTTTGTAATCTTTTTCATTGCACTTGGTCGGAAAACTTCGGTAACAATGGAACTGCCGTTTGAGGACAATAAATTTGACTGTCCAAACATTTTGTAAAATGTTTGTAATCTGATACCGTTTATTGGGCTTACGCAAACAAAATAATTCAAGCCGTCAAAGTTACTCGTTACATTTTTAAAACTTGATTCAAGTCTAAAGAATGTATGTCAAGCACGTTAGAAAAAAGATGAATTTTGATTTTCCCGCTTGCCTGATAACCTTTAATTGAAAGGCTGGTATCAGCCTTTTCATATATTGAAAAGGTTTGTGGCTTTGGCTTTCTTTGATAGATAGCATCAATGTGCTCTAATCCTCTTTGTAAAGCCATTGCAGATGGCTCAATTAAAGTGAACTTTGACAAATCAAGTTTGATATTGTTATTCTTGATAAAGTCGATAAGCACACAAGATGCAAAGGCTTGTCCGCAACCCCAGTCAATAATTTCAGCCGATTTGTTGTTAAAATCTTCTTTGCCGAATAATGAAGCAAAAGCAAGGTTTAGTTTGTGTTGGTGCATATCAGCGTAGGAAGCTAAATAGGTGTTGAGTTGTTCGGCTGTTTGCAAAATAGCTGTTCCATTTCCAAGTTGGCTGTAATATCTTGCATATCCATCAGATGGAAAATGTTGGATGTTAAACTCACAAATTGCTTTGAAAGTTGGGTTTACTGCAATTGCAGATTTCACATTGGTTGCGTAGTTGTTGCTCATATTTTCCATATTTTGTTTTTAAATATTGATTTGATGATGCAAAGATGAAACCTATGTGTTCAGTCAAACTGAACTAATAAATTTCTATTTTCTTTGCCTTTTCAATTGTTTATTTGATTACGATGCAAACAAACACTACATTTGTTCAGTCAAACTGAACATATATGTCAATAAATAAAAAAGCACTCACACGCTATCTTGCTTACGATAGGTGTTTACGGAATACAGGAGCCAAATACACTTGGCAACGGTTAATTGATGAAGCTAACAATGCCTTATTAGAAGAAGGTTTGGAAGGAATTGGGAAAACTCAATTTTATGCTGATATGCAGTATATGGAATTGTCGGAATGGAAAGCACCAATTGAGAAATACAAGGATGGTCGAACTGTGTATTTCAAATATTCTGATTCAGCATATTCAATAAATAACCAACCTTTAAATGAAACAGAAGCGAAGCAATTAAAGTCTGCTTTGCAAGTGTTGTCAAGGTTCAAGGGCATTCCGCAATTTGAGTTTATTAATGAAATTATTCCAGCCATTGAATCTAAACTTGGATTGGTTACTCTTGAAAGAGAAGTTATGTCATTTGAGAGTAATTTAGATTATGAAGGTTCAAAGTTCATTACTCCTTTGTTTAATGCGATTGCAAACAAACGGTCTTTGACCGTTGAATATCAAGATTTCAAGAGTCCACTACCTTATTCAATAGCTTTTCACCCTTATTACTTGAAGCAATATAATAACCGTTGGTTTGTCTTTGGTTATAATGAGTTTACAAAAAATGAATATTGGAATATGGCTTTAGATAGGATTAAAACAATTGAAGAAGCTAAAGCCAAGTATATTGAAACAGAAGTTGATTGGGAGGACTATTTTTATGATTTAATAGGCGTTACTAAAAAAGTCGATGATGAGTTACAAACTGTCAAGTTGTGGTTTTCACCAAATCAAGCCCCATATGTCGTAACAAAACCAATACATCCAACACAAAAAAGTAAGAATACCGAAGATGGTCTTGAAGTTACCATTAGTGTTGTCCCAAATTATGAGTTAGAGAAGTTGATTTTGTCGTTTGGGGAAACTGTCAAAGTGTTAAGTCCAAAGTCTTTTCAAAAAACAATTTTAGGTCGGATAAACAAGTCCGCTGGTCTCTATTAACGGTGCGGTTGGGCAAAATTAAATGTGGTGTTTTTGGGTCGGCTTGTGCGATGGCAAAACACCTCTTTTAATTTTGCAGAAGCGTTGGCATTTTGACCTTCGATGTCAGCACAAATGTTGATGGTTGCTCGGTCGTCCTACAATGAGGCATAACGTTATGCGCATTTGCGCATAGCGGGGCTTTACCCACAAGTATTTTATAAAAGTACAAATGTTACCTCACTTCCAAAAATATCTATGAAATACCGAAGCCCCGATTGCGCAATATGCGCTGTTATAAGCTGTGCGGCTCCTTTTCGTCAGAGTTTAATAAATTTACTGAACCATTGTCGTCCATTTCTTGTCAGATTAACAGCATATAGTCCGGAAGGGAAATCCCGGAAGCTTACACTTACACCAGGAAAATAATTTTGGTCTTTATAAACTAACATCCCACTTGAATCGAATATTTTAATGTCATATACATTTCCTGAATTCTCAACTGATGAATTTCTAATGGTGAAATATTCTGTCACAGGATTGGGGTAGATTTCAAATGATTTATTATTTTTAATATCCTGATTTAGACTGGTAAGTGTATCGCATAGACTTCCCACCAACGCTCCTAAATTATAATTTGGCATATTGGGCAAACTATAAAAACTACGTCTTCCTCCAAGATAAACACTGTAAGGTTCAAAATTACAAGCCAAGCCAATAGAATCAGTATCGTTTATAACACCAATGTACATGTTTAAACTGTCAAAGGTTGAATTAGTCCAGTTTGGATTAAATACATTGGCCATGTATATTTTCCCGTCCGGCCCTCTTTGCAATTGACCAAAGCTAACGCTATCATTCGAGTTTGTATTTATGTAATACGGAACCCAGGGAGTGGGAGATAATAAATTATATTGTAAAAGTTGCGAATAAGGAGGTGTGCTATTAGTTATGTACAACAGGTTTGAACTTTCAGAAAATTCACAACCATAATATGAATTTAAAGGCAAACTTGGAAAAGCAGGACCTATGTTCATCCAGTTACTAATAACTCCACTACATCTGTCAAAATCGAATACATCAATAAAGCCCGAACCAGACGCAATTGCAATCTTGTTCCCTTCTTTAGCAATAGAAATTTCTCCGACTATTGATAAAAAATGAGTGTAGAAAGAACCTATTAATTGTGAAAGTGGCCCTATGATACCTTGTGGAGTAACCAAAAGCACCAAAAATTCATTACTCCCATCTGCATGAGTAATAATCCACCAATCACGTCCGTTGGCATGCTTTACTGCACCTATTCTTTCTGTTAAAAAGGTATTGCTTATCAGTAGTATGTTTTTTTGCACAACGGCACCAAATCCACCTTGCAAGGACATATCTGCTATGGAATAATAAAGCCGACCTGGTGGATAGCTTCGATGAAAAATGTAGTATATATTCGAGTCGCCAGGAAATGGTACAACCATTAATCCGTTTGTAATGCTTCCTGAAGAATGGAGACTATCGCCATTAAACATTAATTGATGGTTAAAATGTTTTACATTACCATATTGAGTTATAAAGCTTCTATCGCTTGAGTAAAATAAAAGAATTCCCTGGTTATTGCTTACACATGCAATAGCCTCATGAGCCTGCATGCCCGATTGAAAGGGAACAGGAATGCCTGAATTAAAATCCAGACCTGCCGAATCACCGAAGCACCAGATGTAATCCTGCTTTTGTGCTTGAACAATGTCGCATGAAGCACACAACAATAACAACAAAAATACTTTTTTCGACAAAATAATTTTCAGAAGATAAAGGAGTGGCGATGCGCCACCCCTTTTTTGTTTCGGTTTCATTTTACAATTATTATTTTTCCGATATCTAAGGTTTCATTGTTTACTGAAATGACCCGATACTGATAAATTCCTTGTTGTAAAGCATTTTGAAAGATGCTGATTTCTGACTTATTTCCTTGAAGCTCGAAACGACTGATTTCGCGACCAGTCAAATCCATTATCTTCAGTATTGCTTGGGTTTCATTTTCGGGTAAAGTGTATTGATAACTCATTATTCCGGAATTCGGGTTCGGGAATAAATTGCCGGTAAAAAATTTTGCGGGCAATTTATTAGCCAAAACTCTTTCTTGTCCGCCTTCAAGCGGACAAGAATTTGGGTAGCTGACAAACTCCCCATCTATATAGGCAACTAAAACCCTTGTTTGAAAAACAGCATGCCCATACTTGTAAGGACATAAAGTAGCAATATAACGTAAAGCTGATTCCTGAATGGAATCAATCGTGTTTACGCCCCGAGCTACTATAACAAGATACAATTCATTAACGAATTGTTCGATATATTCGGGATCCCAAAAGGCATACATAGCTGAATTCCGGATATCAATTTCATCAATTTTCATAGCTTTTGCCAGTGAATCAGCCTGGTAAACACTATCCGACAGCATTACGTTGATGGAATCATTGATAGCTTTGAGTTCTCCTATGTTGGTCTGATCCAAACTGTCCTTAGCCTGCTGTAATACAGGGTCGTTCTGTACAAGTGCAGAATCCTCGCTCAGCCGCTTATACAAAAATTCCTTGGCGATCCAACGTTCGTTTTCCTGTCCGGGGTCATATTGAATTGAATCCGTGGCCAGCCGTAATTCTTCTTCGTTATCGTGTATCAGATCGGGGCTGATGTAGAAGCAATAATCATTACCAGTAAAAAAGGGTAGTGTATTAATTAAACTAGGAAAACTTGTACCATCATTATCATTGTTACCAGGTTCGAATGGAATGCCAGCACGCACAAAAAATTTTGTTGAATTCTGAACATTTGAATTGTTTTTGGCATATGTTTCATATCCGAGATGCGTTCCAAGCCACCTATTGTCTAATGGAAGTCCATCAGGATAGCTTGCCAATACACCTGCGGGAATACCTTGCGAACCCAGGCCCGGATTAAATTCCAATCGCACATGATCAAAACAATCGGTCATATGATTTCCGGCCATATACGATTTCATGGTATTTCCCAGCCAGTATAAACCCAAGCCAACATCCTGTACATTATTGCATTGAATTGCACTTAACTGACTGCCGTCGATTTTAACGCCGCTACTTAATTCGTTGCCTTGTGAATTGCCAACCACAGTTGTGTATTTCACAGTGGATTTATAGCAGTTACTCAGTTCAACACCCGCTGTTTCAATCAGGTTGGATGTGTTCACCAGATTAACCCCGTTGTAGTTTTTGACTTTTGGTTCGTAAAGGTTATAAAGCCATATTCCTTTGGATACATTGATGATGGTGTTTTGTTCTATGTCATATACCGATCCGGTTTGTTGAGGTGAAAATTCGGCAACCACAATGCCCTGAATAGTATTAGATGCGTTGCTCGCTACCGAAATGTAATTGCGATGAATGGTTTGAATGCATGGGTGATTGTAAAAGTTGATGATACCTGCTCGTACCGGATCGTATATGAAATTGTCAGTTATTGTTAAAATCATGCGACTGCATAACTGAGTCAATACACCTATGCCTGGAGTGTACATGTTATTGAATGTAATGGTAGCATCAGACCTGTTTATCCTCATGGCTACAATGCTGGAAAAGAAATCATTTTGACTAATAATGACTTTTGAGAGTTTATCAGTATAAATTGCTGAGCCCATTGGAGATCCGTAATTATTTAAAAAACGGTTTCCGGTTATGGTTACATAGGAGTATGTCATAAAAATACTGTACTGCGCATTGTTGAGAAAATCGTTTCCGGCTAAAGTTGAGCCTATAGCTAAATTGTCAACACCGTCAAGAACGATATGCTTTTCAGTAAAGCTTATTCCAAAGGGATTGGGACTTAACGCTGCAGAACTCTCGAATGTGTTTCCTTCAATAGTGGAGCTGAGGTACTGGCCGTTATTAAGATTAAGACTGTGCAGGTTCCTGTCAAAAACCGAGTTTGTAATGTCAAACTCACCTTGATTGAGTGCATAACCTGCATTCAGTGCATCTTCTATTCTCGATTGATCAATTGAAACCTGAGCAAATTCATCTTCGGTTTCAATACCAAACCACATTTCATTGCAGGCATGTAAATAGGAGTTATTGCCGATTCGTAATTGATTACCTGATCTGACGAATATTCGGGCATTTTGTCCCAGGAGTATTTCACAGCCGACAATGTTTAAATTAATGTCAATGGTTAATGTGCCATTGATGATGAAATTCTGACTTGTGATGGTATTATTAATAATAAGGCCTGAACATGAAAGATTAATGTCCGAAGCATTAATATCATTCAGTTCGCACCACTGTCCGTTGCTGCAGCATTTGTTCACCGCAATCGAGTTATTTGAAACGCAAGCTGCGTTTTGTGAGGTGATCACTACTGATATATTACATGGAGGTGTGGCTGAACTCCAGTTTACAACTGTGGTTGGACTGGTTGGAGCGGTAATTAATCCTGCACAATTGTCGCTCCATAGATAAGTGCAGCCATTACAGGCTGGAACCTGATATGGTTGGCCGTTAGCACAAAGGCTGGATGGACCGGTAATGGAAGCATCAGGCAATTGATCTACAGTAATGGTGACCTGATTGGTAGCCGTACAGCCATTTGTCTCAGTAACTGTAATGGTATAATTTCCGGCATTCATAACTATGATTCCCGATGTTGTTGCCCCGGTATTCCAAAGGTAGCTAACATTTCCGGTTATAACCGTTGATAATGTAACGGGTGTGCCACTGCATACAATAAGTGCAGGGGAAGCATTAATGGCAACAGTTGGTGAAGCGAGACCGTTAATGGTAATATCAGCAGTTACTGTACAATTATTTTGGTCGGTTACTATAACTGTGTAAACTCCGGGTGAAAGATTGGTAATTTGAGAAGTGGTTGCCCCGGTATTCCAATTGTAGGAATAGTTTGGAGTACCACCATTCACATTCGCAGTTGCTGTTCCGGTATTTTGACCGGTGCATCCGGCGTCAACACCTGTAATGTTTACCAAAAGCGCTGTGGGTTCATTTACTGTAATGCTCCCTATGGTCGAACAACCATTTAAATCCGTTACAGTTAGCGTATAGGTACCAGCCGTTAGTCCTGTAATGGTAGAAGTTGTTTGTCCACTGCTCCATATAAAACTTAAAGGCTGAGTTCCGCCTGAAATATTCGCAATGATAGATCCGTCATTTCCACCATTACAATTAATATCATTGACAACAAAATTATCAATAACCGGTGAAGTAAAATCTACCGTTACACTTGCCGTGGCTGTGCTGGTGCATGCATAGGTAACAGTGACGGTATATGTGCCAGACTGATTTACATTAATCGTTTGTGTAGTGGCACCAATTGACCAGGTATAGGTGCTATAACCAAAACCGGCGTCCAATGTAACGGTTCCACCTGCACAAGATGAAACTGGCGAGGTTGGCGAGATTTGAAGGGGCGTAGTATTTCCGATTGCTACATCATAGTTAAAACCGTCAATTTGGTCGGGGAGCGAATAAATATTTTTAAACCACTGGCCTCCCGATGAAGGGTCGTAATGGCAGAAAGGTATGGGGTTATTAAATGGGTAAGCATTATTTGCAAAGTTTGCATTTGCTGATAATGGTTGATCGGGGTTGGTAAGTCGAGCTAAACGATCACCTCCATGAAAATAAAGATTCCCGTCATATCCGGTTTCGATCATGCCTCTTTCAAAATCTTCATCATTACCGATCCCCGCATCAGAAGGAACTAACAAATTAATTCCTGATGTTAAATCTATATAAAATATTCTGGACCCGGTATATCCAATGTTAATAGTATGTGCTGCATAATAAAAAGTGTTTCCGCTTGGCGAAAACTCCAGACCCTTTGGCGTCATTATTTGCCAAACGCCAGATGTGTTCCAGGGTATAGTATTCAATGGGATACAACTATTGAAGGTTACAATATTCCCAGTATTGTCAACCTCATAAAACCATAATTCATAGGAATCAAATGCTGGTGGATTAAAGCCACCCCCGGTATACGCATGGGGAAGAGCGAATGCAACGATAGAATTGCCGTTTGATAACGTGCCGCATTCCATTTCCGAAATCAGGTCATTTGTTAATGTCTGATTATTCAATGTGGTTTGATTTAATAAAGTTATTCCTGATTGCTCTATTTTATAGATGTATAATTTTTCTGTATCATGAAGAAAAAGCAAATGATAGGCATTCGCTCCGCTTCCAAAAATATCGCTTACAGCAATTCCATTTGCGTAGTGCAAAGCCTGTTGAGATGGAACAGCGTTCGGAAAAGGGTTTAGTTGATAGGGTCCTAAAAGTACTGGTGGACACATTTCCAGGACAAAATAAAATCCGGGGCAAATGATGTAAAATTGATCGACTGTATTCGGAATTGGAACAATAGCTACTTCGGAAGCATTTTCCAGATAGTGTAAATTAACAGTTGAGATTAATGAACTTAAATCGCCAATTAAATTGCCGCTCTCATCTACTATATTGTAATCAACAATTGAGAACCAGGGTGTGCCATCTGCCTTGTGCATCATGTTATGAAATCGCTGTGGAGTAACAGGGTAATTCCCGTTTAAATAACTCTGTAATGAAGAGTTTGGGAAGTCAAGCTGATGGTCGGGCGGCAATGACCACAATTTTAATTGATCCTGTGCCTTTAAATTCAGAGATATTAAGAAAAACAAGCAGAGCAAACTGCTAAGTATTGTTTTATTGATAAAATAGTTGCTTTTCATGGTTGTGTAAGGTTAAAGTTAGAAATAAAATTGTAAATCACAAGACACTATCAGGAACTACTCTGTCCCGGTGCCAATCCTCCATTATCTAACTTGAATCCTCGAATGGTTTATTTTTCATAACCGCTATAATTTAAGCATAGCTTATAACGGTTTTTGGCTTAAAGTAGAGCGGGATTAAAAGCACTTTCCTTTCTGCACGAACAAATGTAAATTAAAAGTGATGAACTTGCATGCGGCTTGCCTAAAAATAAAATTTCTGCCGCTGAAAAAATTAGGCAAGCCTTG
>JBBSLN010000027.1:0-12951 GCA_038255205.1 Flavobacteriales bacterium | reverse complement strand
CATCCATCTTAAAAACATATTAATGCGTTTCGCAGCCGAGTTCTTCATTGGGTCGCTCACATGTTTTTGTGTACGAGATAAATGGTCAATCTCAAAAAAAGTTTTTTTAAAGTGGTGAATAGCCTTTTGTGTAGATAAAGTTTCAGAATGTTTAGCAAAAACTGATTCCAACCCATTATGATTTCTATAAATATGTTGTAAACTTTGAATGAACTGTATGAAGTCTTGGCCATTAAAAGTTCTATGGACAAACGGCATCAAGGATTCCAAATCGTTCTCCTCATGCTGCATAACAAACTGATAAGGCGTATTATCTAACAATTGCATCATCCGTTTTGCATTATTGATAATGCTTTTTCGGTTTCCCCAGGCAATTGTGGCTGTTAAAAATGCAGCTATTTCAACGTCTTCCTTTTTAGTGAATTGATGTGGAATCTGAATCGGGTCGCTTTCAATAAAACGTGGATGTTTGTACTGTACGACTTTAGTGTCGAGGAAGTCTTTGAGTTGAATTTTGGTTAATTTTTTTGCCACGAATGCACAAATGAATATTATTCAAAAGTAATGTTATTCATAAAGATTGTTTAATAACTTATGGTCTTTAACTTTTTATATACCAATCTAAATATACTGACTTTGGTTAACTCAATTGATAATGTCATTTCATGGCATCTCATACTGTGGATTCTCAAGAGAGGACTTTAGTTTGATAATGATTTTCAATTACATCATCCATTTGATTTAAGCAATTGGAGAATTTAGTTTGCTTTTTATTAGTTTTGGACTTTGAATTTTTCAATCAAAGTAATTCCTGATAATTTACACATTTAAAATTATCAGTAGCTTGTTTAAAATCTATATATTTGATTGTGTTCTAAAAAGTAGTACTTAGATAAGTTCTAATAAGCTAAAGTTCATTTTAATTTACATCACACAATTTTTTATACTCTAAATAAATAAAATCAAATGTCTAATAGCCCAAAACAATATAGTTCGCAAAAGCTTGAAAAATTCAAGACTATTTTAGGTGAAGAACTGAAACAGATTAAAGTAGAACTCGCCAGATTGCAAGAAGATCGAGACACTCAAAAACAGCGCTTGGCAAATACCAATGTAGATTTCAATCAAAGTAGCAAACATTTTCAACAGCGAGCTAAAAACAAGCAACTTATTAACCGTCTACAAACTAAATCGAGGGAACTTCAAGCCGCTTTAAAGCGAATTGAGAATAAAACCTATGGTATTTGCGAAAGAACTGGTGAATTGATACGAGAAGAAAGACTTATTGCTAGGCCCATTGCACAATTCGATATTTTGAAAAAGTAATCATTGTTTAAAATTAGGTTTGATGCTTTCTAGTTTAGAAGCGTCCTCATTAGTCACCTCACTCATATTTTTAACTGCCGCGACGTATTTTTCCAACAGAAAAATAAACGTGAGATTAAAACTTTATAATCCATTAACTATTAGCCGATGCCTATTGATATTAGTTAAATTTTAAATTAATACCTTTTGGCAAAAAATATAATTATTAATTCATTTCAAATAATTTGTTACTCAATTGATAAATGGCGTCTCAAAACTAAATCAAATAGCGTATCTTCGAGAAACAATTTTAGTTTTAAAAAAATGGTAAAAGATATAATCAAATTTAGTTTAAAGGCAGGAGCAGCACTCTTTGTACTCGGTGTTGGTACCAAAATAGGTAAGGATGCCATTGAAAATTTAAGAGACATTCAAGAATCACGTAAAATATCAAAAGATGGAAGAGTATAACGATTTAGTAGATAACACATTAAACATCATGAGTGAGTCCATCGGGAGTTTTGACAACACGCTTGGAAAAATCCCATTGTATGCAAGTGGGCATAATTTAGGTGGCTTTATAAGCGGTTTGATAGATTCGATTGTGGATAGAATTCCTATTGCTGATAAAAAAGGTGATTAACTATCTTTCCGTCCACCATCACCAACTTTCTATCAGCCATATCGGCTAATTCTTCGTTATGTGTAACGATGACAAAGGTCTGTCCAAACTCATCACGTAGTTTGAAGAAGAGGTTGTGAAGGTTTTCTGCACTTTCGCTGTCCAGATTACCAGAGGGCTCATCAGCAAAAATGAGTTCAGGATTATTTACCAAAGCCCTTGCGACTGCTACGCGTTGTTGCTCACCACCTGAAAGCTCACTCGGTTTGTGCTCGTAACGATCTTGTAAACCTAAAAAGTCCAATAATTCTTTAGCTCTTTTCTCGGCATCCGATTTCGGTGTATTCTTAATAAAAGCTGGAATACAGACATTTTCCAAAGCTGTAAATTCTGGTAATAATTGATGAAACTGAAAGATAAAACCAATATTCTCATTTCTGAATTTGGCCAATCCTCTATCATTCATCGAATTTAAATCGGCATCATTAATTATGAGTTCGCTATTTTCTTTCGAGGAAGCTTTATCTAAAGTGCCAAGAATTTGTAGCAAGGTTGTTTTTCCAGCACCAGAGGCACCAACTATCGAAACGATTTCACCTTTGGCAATATGTAAATCCACACCTTTAAGAACATGAAGTTTATTGTAATATTTATGAATGTTTTTGGCTTTTATCATAGTATCAAACATACTACATTCTGTTGTGCTTCGCAAGCCTCATGAGTTTTTCTTATCGAACAATTTTTTGACGTCTGCATAGTCAATAAAATATTGAATGCGCAATGAAAAAGTATGTTGAATGGGTTGCGCGAACAATGTATTCAAGCTTTCTTTGTATGATTCGGCAGATTCACTATTGAACTTGAACAATTGATTGCGATACAAAGCAGTTAAAAAACTTCCTGGAGCAAATTGCCATGAATAACTTAAATCTAAATTCCAAGTACTGAAATTAATGTTCGGATTGGTTCCGAGGCTATCTACTGTATAACCTAAATCTCGTGTCAGTCTACCGTTTTCTTGCAGGGTGAATAAATTTTTGTTGTAATCTACAGTTGACCAATAATTCCTAAATGTTAGTCCCAAAGAATGATACGGGTTAAAATTATAGGTGCCCCGTAAACTGTTTTCAATGATTTTTTGGTCTCGTTGACCAAAAATGATGTCGTCACCTACTTTAGTCGTATACCCTCGGTCTTTGAATATTTCGTTATAATTAATCTCATATACCAATAGAAACTTATCGCTGAAACGTACCCTCGGCTCTAATCCAAACCTATATTGTGCAGTATCACGATTGTCTTCAAATGTAATGGCTCCACCAATTTTGACGTCAATGGCAAACGTATTATTGTAATTTGAAGAAATCCAAATATTGGCATCACCGCGATCTTCATAAATAAAGTAGCTTCCTTCGCGTCTCGGTTCAAAATAATCAAATTGTTTTCCTGGTTGATAATTAATTTGACCTCCGAAATTATGAAGTTTTTTTGTGGTCGCATTAAAATTTCCTCCAAACCTACTACCAGTATAGACACCAGGGCTTGCTAAACGTGTGTAGTTTATATACAATCGGATGTTATAGCTATTCAATTTGTCAGTAGGCTCAAAAGTCCGATAAGAGAAATCAGCGCCAAAATTATTATAGTTATTTCTGAATAACAGTCCCAAATCATTGATATCGTATTTAGTATCAGCAAACTTATGATCCATACTATATCGATAATTTCCATGAACTTTGCCTATCGAAAATTCAGTGCTTAAACCAGTTTGGGTGCCTGATTGAAGATTGAGATTGCTCATTTTCACCTGGCCTACCACATTATATGTGTTGCGCTTATTTGTGATATCAGCTAAAAGGCCAGTAACATTGGCATCCCTAAAATGACCATCTCGAGTCACGTTAGTGTTAATAAGACTGATGGATGAATTCTGATTGAATTGCTGGTCGAGTACAATGATATTATAATTAGATAGAGGCTCAACCAATTCCTCTCTGTCAGTGATAACGGTTTCCATAGGATTGTTTTCATCTGTTAAGATCGAATCTGTTCGTCGTACATTGGCATAGGTTTTTTCAGTAATGGCATTGAAAACGCCCACACCTAGACCTTTTTTCGTTCTACCCGAAACTTTAATAGCATTTAAAAGTTTTACTGAGTTTGGAAATTCGACCACTTTTTCATTATCCTCTAAATTCAACCGACCAGATGGACGGCTTCCGACACGACGAGAAAAGAAAAGATTTCCTTTATTGAACAAATCTACACCTTCGGTGAAAAACTGTCGCTGCTCTGAAAATGTTTGTTCGAAAGGTCCAAGGTTGAGCTCCAGTTGGTCAAATCCAGCCTGACTGAAATCCGGAATCAATGTCGCATCCAATGTGAAGTTCTCGGAAAGACCATATTTGACGTCCAGGCCCAACGTAAAATCTGAAGTTGTTTCACCATCAAACGAATTCACCAAACCTGAAGCAAAAGGATAAAAACTCAATCGGGTAGGAGGTTGGATATTTTTTAAACCCGTCAATTGTCCATGATACAAACCTATATTTCCTTTCGTGATATCTACAGGGTTCCAAGTATATTGTGCTCTTGTTCGCCTAAATTGACGATGAAACTGAAGTCCCCATATAGGATCTTCCTGATTTGCAAATCGCAACGCTGCATAGGGGATTTTCATCTCCACAATCCAACCATCATTCACTATGGTTGTCGCACTGGCCCAAACTGCATTCCATCCAAAATCCTGTCCATTACTAGGAGTCGATATAGCGTCCGCTTGTCCGCCAGACGGGAAAACGATTAATTGTGTGTCATTTTGAGCATCATTATTTGGATTTAGCACAACTAGAAAAAAATCACTTTGTCCAAAACTATCACGACTGCTCATTTGATTCATAATGAGTTTTGGGTCATCGTATAAATAAGCTCCTATATAAATTGCTTCATTATCATAGGTCATTTTAACAATGGTGTGTTCGCCCTGTGTTTCTACAATCCCCATAGCTGGTCTGAATTGTGTAAAATTTTTAGCTTCCATAGCATTTTGCCATACATCATCATCTAAAACACCATCTATTTTCGGTGGATTTTCAGTGCGTTCAATTTGAAGTGTTTTTTTTTCTTGAGCTAGTATTGATGAGAAACTGAATAAAGAAACAAGAAAAATAATTAAGCGATAATTCATTTATTTGATTGAAAGTTAACTTGTTGCCCTTAAAAGACCACAGATTATTTGCATTGTTACAGTTAAAGTGGCAAAACTAACAATGTCATTTATGCGAATGTCACAATCAAACGTTAAAAACTTTATCATATTGTTAATGTTTTTGTTAGGTTTTCAGTCAGTCATAGACTCATTATTATTACGTAATTTTAGCATTCACAAAATAAAATAGTATGCCGTACGAATTTTTTGAGGAGTATAATCCTGAAATCACAGAAGGAATAAAAAACAAATATCAAAGTATCATTGAAGATTTGGGTGAAGATGTTACACGTGACGGCTTGCTCAAAACTCCAGAACGCGCGTCTAAAGCCATGCAATTTCTTACGCAGGGATATAATCAGGACGCTACTGAAATTCTTAAAAGTGCCATGTTCAAGGAATCTTATAACGAAATGGTAATTGTTAAAGACATTGAGGTATATTCGCTTTGTGAGCACCATATATTGCCATTTTTCGGAAAAGCACATATTGCCTACATCCCAAACGGACATATTGTCGGTTTGAGCAAATTACCTCGAATTGTTGATGTATTTGCGCGTCGATTGCAAGTACAGGAACGCTTGACGGAGCAGATTTTGGATTGTATCAACGATACTTTAAAACCTCAAGGAGTAGCCGTAGTTATTGAGGCGGCGCACATGTGTATGATGATGCGCGGTGTGCAAAAACAGAATTCGGTAACAACTACTTCTGGTTTCAGGGGACAATTTGAAAAGATTGAAACACGTAATGAATTCTTGAAATTAATCAGTACTAAATTCTCTTAAGAGAATGGTATGTTTCTTGAAATTGATTCAACTTTCCATATAAAAAAGGCAGTACCAGTAAATAGTTACCAGCACTGCCAATTCATGTATAAACTAATTCAAAATTACATATTAGTGAAGCATAAACACTATATGTATTTGACTGCTCAATATTCATAAAAATTAAGTTCAAGTATCCCTTTAAGCTTAAGATGCTAATTGACGTCTTACGTCGTTTAATTTTAGAATATTAACTTCTGATTCTTCTATAATCAGGTCTGTCCAGTAATTAACTGTTTGTTCGCTCCATTCCGGAAACTGAACATGTAGCAATTCATGTACAATATCATCATCCTTTAAGGTTCTCGTATGGTAAATAATTCCACTTCGATTCACAAAGTCAATTGCAATACCCACGAATTCATGACCAGGAAAGTCACCTTTCAAATCATCCATAACTTGCATCTCATCAATTGGTTCACATATAATATCCCAATGAATTATGTTGAGCAATGACTGCCATTTTTTAACTTTGATAGGGTCTGTAATATTGTTTTTGCTACAAATTCGTAAACTATTTGAGTCGCTCACCTTGATCTTTTGATAAGACTCTCCAGCAATTGTGAGGTCCATTAGGAGATTTTGAAACTGCAAAGTAGCGATTATTTCTTGTCTCTATATGGTATTCGTTCGATTCGAATTTTGATTTACTTTTAACGTCGTAAAAACTTAATGATTCATTCATAATAATATGTATAATTATCGTTTGCAAAAGCGCATTTGGCCTTTCCTGCACGATATAGTTTAGAAAATATTTAATTTATTTGTGGCATCCGTACCTCAACTGCAATGAATAAAATCATAGTACAGAAAGTTAACTCTAAATTTTAGAGCGGATACAGGGATGTATGAAAAAGATTTAGGAAACGGGAGGTGCTCTACCAAGAATTGAGCTACATAAATTGAGTAGAATGAAGGTCTCATTCCCAACTAAAATATTTTGAGAAACATGTATTGGAATGATTTTTGACTGAAAGTCATTAATTACAGGGTTTTGATATCTTTTTGGAATTAAGACTTTACAGAATTTACATGTATCCTGTGCATTTGTTAGATGATATTTATGACCACATGTATGCTTTTTAGATTGTACATGGTACGCACTAATGTGGCAAGGGTTATTTTCAACCGTAACGTCTGCGTGATTACAGTGTGAATACTGTTTGTGGTCATGAAATATATTAATAGGAATTAGTGTTGCCAAAAAGGAAAGCAACATGAAAGAGGAAAGTATATGGTTGTAAGCCTTAATCACAAAGTGAAGATAACTTTTTTTTATAAAATAAGTACAATTACCAAGATTTAATAAAACTATTAAAGAAACATTATGAATACAAAATATATAAAATTAGCAGTTGGAATCATCTTTGATGCCATGGGCTATGTCAGTTTCCTTATTCCTGGAATTGGGGAGTTTACAGACATAATTTGGGCACCTGTTTCCGCTTGGTTAATGACAAAAATGTACAAAGGCAGAGCTGGAAAAATCGGAGCAGTCATTTCATTTATCGAAGAAGCCTTGCCAGGTTTTGACATTATTCCTTCCTTTACATTGATGTGGTTTTATACTTATGTGATTAAAAGTCAGGAGCAGGTTGTTCATTTAACAAACAGAAAGTAGAATAGAGAATAAAAAAAAATAACAAAGAGCCAAGACTCAGGACTAAAACAGTCATGATTTTTGGCTCTTGTTTTATTAAAAAATATTCAAACTCTTTTCAATTGAATGTATTTGACAAATCTTCTGCGAAAATTTGCTGGGGAATTACTAGGTTATTTCTCCCAAAGAACTCGCAAGTTTTCGCAAACCAATACTTTAAATGAAAAGTGCATCCAAAAAAAATCCCTTCCAATGATTGGAAAGGATTCTTTCAAATGATTGTCATGCTTTTTATTGAACCATAACAGAAAATGATGCTTGAATATCGGTTTCACCTCCAGCATTTGTTATATCACCTTCACTCACACCTGCCGCGTCCTTATTGGGCTCGTGACGTAAAGTAATCGTTAAGCGTCCAGTGGCTGCACTCTGAGAAGTTGTCATGGTAAACGCTAAACCTAAAGGATTACCATCACCATCAAAATCGACATAATTGAATGTCCCAATACCATTGGTAGCTTGAAAGAAAAATTGGTGCTCATCATCTTCTTCTTCTATTTCAGAATTAATGATTTCAGCAGGAGTCTCGGTTTCATTTAAAATAATTAAACGTCCGTTGTACGTTGTACTTACAGCAAATGGTCCCGATACTGTAATTACTGGAGGATTCGGTCCGTCACCATCGAGATCTCTTGATCGTAGGGTAATGGTCGATCCGCCACCAACAGGCGTGAATTCTGCAGTTAAAGTTGTAATCACTTCTTCTTCATTTACAGGTATCGGGCTGTCATCGTCACTGGAGCATGCACTAAATACTAAAGTTGCTAAAAATAAAATTGATATTTTTTTGAATGTTTTCATTGTGTTTGTTTTTTTAATTGTTTTCATTTTTGGATTCATTAATAATTTAATTTTAATTGTAACATTACATTTCTTCCCAAATCATCGGCAAAATATCTTAATCTGTTAAGATATTCTCTGTAGGATCTATTCAATATATTTGTTACATTCAGACCAATATTAAGGTCTGTTTTAGTCGAAATATTAAGCGTGATGTCACTCTGAAAATGCAACAAATGGTATGCTGGTGGAGGTGTACTTATATCCACCAATACCATTTGTCCAGTCGAAGGAATGAATACCTCAAAATTATTGTTCGGGAAATCATTCTGCCGTAGCACCAATTCACTTTGCAATTCCGAGTTGAAACTCAACCACTTTTCATTTGAGTAGCCTAAAATATTGACAGACTTAAAGGATGGCATATCAATCAACGCTCGTTCAAAGTCCAAATCCCTGCCTTTTATAAGCGAAGATTTATTGCTAAATGACCAGCGCTCATTGAACTTATACCTTGATGTCAAATCCAGTCCAAATAACGCTGCATTCGTTTGACCATAGCTCCAGACAGGAAAAGCACCTCTAATGGTTTGTTCCGTTCCTGTAGGCTCTATAAAAATGTAATCGCCAATATGGTTGTAAAATGCCTCAAGGTTGAAGTTTAAAGAGTTGCCAGAATGACTATAGGTTCCGGAAACCCTATTAGATGTTTCCTGCTTTATTCGTAGGTCACCCAACTCAATTCTAGCTGCGGAATGATGCAGTCCATCACTGAATAATTCAGATGGATTAGGAGCTCTGTTTGACAAACCGTAGTTGAAAATAAATGAATTTGTTTCATCCATTTGATATTCAATTCCTGCAGAGGCCGAAACATTGTGATAATCAAAAACCGGGTTTGTCAATAGTTGCGTTCCCAAATCATCAATAACAATATCACCAAAATCGTCGTCATATCTGCGTTCTTCCCATCGACTGGTCTGATAGAATTTTTTAGCATCTATACGATTAAAATCATATCGAAGTCCAAAATCCAAATTGATTTTGTCGTTCATTCTATAATTTGCTATCGTGAAAATGCCCGCATCATATCTGTCATAATCAGGAATCAGTCGTCGTACACCAGTATCGGGGTTTGCAAAGTTATTTTGATAACCAGCGTTCACTCCAAAACTATAGGTGACATTACTTTTTGAGTCCAGTTTCAATTCAGTTCTAATTGTATGTGTCTTTAGAGTCAAATCGATAGCGGGCTTATCCCTATCATCGCCTACACGAATGTCAAACTCGAAGCGTTGATTGTTTTGGAAATCGTACTGCAACTCAAGACGACCAAACTTTTTGAATCGCTTATATAAATTACTTTTGAAGATTTGATGTGTCACATCTTGGCGCGGTGCGTTGATGTCATAACTAAAATCATTCACAACCAATGGCTGTTGATTATTGATGGCATTCACGAGATCTTCGACATTTCCAATGTGGGATGACCTCAAAATGGCTATTTCATTGTTAAGATAACTGTAATATACATCGAAGCCTTGTTCAAACGTTTTATATCCAGCATCAACCGAAAAACCTTTAGAGTTCAAGCCAGTATTGGTCAGATTATAATCCGGAGCTTCAAAATCGCCATAGCGTTTTGTTGATCCTTGCGCACCAACATACCAACCTTTTTTATATGTTTTTATCAATGAAGAACTTAAACTAAAACCTCTTCCATTGGTCTGACCACTCACAATGGTTTTGCCGTAAAGTGAATCTTTTAAACTGATATTTGATGGCTTAATCACAATAACACCTCCAATTGCGTCTCCACCATAAGCCAATGCATTGGCTCCTTTTATAACGTTTATGCTTCCCGCAGTGTTCAAATCAATATTCGGTGCATGTTCAATACCCCATTCCTGATCTTGCAAACGGACACCGTTGGTCATGACCACAATTCTACTACCGTGCAAACCATTAATGACGGGCTTGACAATTGAATTTCCCGTGTTTATTGAGGATACACCACTTATTTGCTTTAAGGCATCGCCAAGACTTAATGAACTATAACGCTCAATGACATCAGTCTTGAGGACTGTTTCTTGGGAAGTCTTCATCAATTTAGGAGTTGAATTCCCTTTCAGTTTGATTTCCTTCAATTCCTCTATGTGATGCTCTAAATTGATGACTCTGAAAGTGTCGCCGCTAATTTTTACGTTAAGTTGTTTTGTTTCACATGCTACATGTTCAATGACAACAGCTAAGCTTCCGTCACAAACATTCTCTAGCGAAAATTTACCATCAATGTCACTTATAGCGTATTTATCTATAGATTCAATATAAACAGTAGCTCCG
Source organism: Flavobacteriales bacterium (assembly GCA_038255205.1). GTDB lineage: Bacteria > Bacteroidota > Bacteroidia > Flavobacteriales > Flavobacteriaceae > JBPOFM01. The sequence continues at coordinate 2,206 of JBBSLN010000027.1, read as the reverse complement.
ACTATTGGCGTGCCATCATGGAAATCATGAATCTCCCCCGAAAATTTGGAGTTGCACTTTTGACTGTAGGTCATATTGAACACGCAACATGCAACAATCAATATAAAATATTTCATTGTTATAAAAGTTTAGTTTAAAAGAGTAATTCATTTAAACTAAAACGGGTGGGCCTCGAAGAGAAAAAGATAATTGCCGATGATTATTTAAGAAAAAATATAATGTACCATCTATTTTGAAATAAGAAACTTTAATTGATATTTCTAAATATTCAGAAAGACTATAAAAATTAGTGTTCAATTTGAACTTATAAAAATTACAATCAATATCCGATTTGTGAAGGTGCGTTTGATTTTCACCATCACACACCTCATGATAATGGTGGCTAAAAATGTGTGAAAACTTAACAGCAGTTGGCACGAACAAAGCAATCGCCAAAATCAGCGTTGCTACTTTAAAAGTTATCTTATGTGTTATGCTATTCGTCAATCCAAAAATCGTTTAAATCCCATTCTTCGAAGCATTTTTTTCTCAAATTCCCAGAAAAACTGGAACTGTCCAAAAAGCCATCCGAAGAAAACCAATAGTATTTGATAGAAAATAAGGCCAATGATACCATATAAAAACCAATATACAAAAGGGTTTAAGTTTTCTTTAGTAATTCCCAGAAAGGTAATAATCGGTCTTCCCACAAATACTGAAGAAGAACCAGTAATGGCAAAAACGATAAAGATGCGAATCATTTCCCAGCGATATTCAACAACCCATTTTTTTTCAAGCTTTTTAAATAGAAACAGAAAAAATATCAATAAAATGATATAGAAGACAATCGCCAAAACGATTGAAAGGCCATAATGAAAATCAGAAGAAAGCAAATCTGCCAATTTATAGGAAGAATAGGCTAAACCTAACACTCCAAGTATGGGAAATAGCAATTGCCAATTCTGCTCTATCTGCCAACGTTCTTTAAAATTCTCCATAGACTATTTTGCGATGCAAATATAATCTAAATACGTGGAACGAACCCAGACAATCTCTGTTTATAGGTCAATTGAAAATAGATAAAATAATTGTACAATTTATAGTTGACTTCATAACCATAATCAACGCCGTAATCATAATTAATTTGCATTTCATAAAGGTTCGTAGGGTAACGACTGGGCTGTAGAACTCGATTGTTCCACTCAACGACGAATTGTCGGTTTCTGGCTTCCATGTACTGTTGCGAATAGTAGCCCTCAGGTCTTGCTGTACTCGCTAACCAGTAATTGAAACCGGGTTCAATGATAATAATTTCATATTCTATATCATCATTGGCAATTCTTATGGTATCCTGTTGTGTTAAATTGGCAGTATCATTTGTGCTGTTGATAGCATTCTGTGAAGTATTACAACCCGCAAAAAACACGCCCACCAATAAAATGTAAATTATAGTTTTCATAACTTATTCTTTTCAACTAAAGTTACAAAAAGCATGCCTTCAATGTGTGTTTTCAGAGGATTTTAACAAAAAACCAAACATATTTATGTTTGGTCTTTAATATTTGTTTTGACAGTAAGATTATTTTCCACCAAAAAGTCCACCGAGTAGACCACCAAGTCCGCCTTTCTTTTTGTTTCCACCTAGAACCATTCCAGCAACGTCATCCATGATACTTCCATCGCCATCAGCATCAAGAATGGATTCCAGAAAGCTTTGCTCATTTTGTTGGGAATTACCTTTTAAAAGTCCACCAAGCATTCCTTCAAGACCGCTTTTATCGTTTACATTTTGTTGCTTGGCTTGATTTCCAAGCATTCCCATGAGAATTGGTGCTGCTACTTTAAGAATTTGAGCAATTGTTCCAGCATCCATTCCAGATTGTTTGCTCAATGCGTTTTGTACATTTGATCGTTTATTGCCCAGCACATGACCCAAAATTTTATTTCCATCATTTGTTACGTTTTCATCGACACCACCTCCAAATAAGCTGCCAAGATTATCCAGAATGCTTCCATCATGTTTGCCACCATTTAACGCACTTAATAAGCCATCAGCGCCCTGAGGCGTTTCAGCGTTACGTCTCATAGCCTGCATCAAAACTGGCATCGCCATCATTAATACATCTTGCGTTTTTCTTTCGGGTTGATTGGTTTGGGCAGCAACTCCACTAACAATGGATTTACCTGTTGGACTGTTCAATAAATCTAAAATTCCAGACATTTGTTT
>JBBSLN010000026.1:0-12956 GCA_038255205.1 Flavobacteriales bacterium | reverse complement strand
CACCATACTTATTCTGCAAACCTTCCAGCCCTTGGTTCACATCACCGATGTGTCCTACATCTTCACCAAAGATCAATACTTCCGGATATTTATTGAAAATGAAATCAAAATTTTCACGTATTACCACACGCCCATCAACTTCTTCAGAGGATGCATCGTAAGTTGGTTTTACTTCTTTTACATGCAAGGCAGAATGATTGGATTCGCTGTGGAGATGCGAACTGTATTTCGGTTGTACAGATTCTATATAACTATTAATCCACAGTTGTAAGGTTTCCCTTTCTCCTGATTGTTCTCCAACCACATAACGCAAAGATTTGCGAGCCGTAGAAAGAATGTCCTTGCGTAGCGGATCATCAATAGCACTTAAATCATTTACCAATTTATTGATAAAAACTTTGTTGGGAGATGATTCTGCCAATGCAGTGATAAGGCCAATTGCTTTTGTTTGTTCCGTTTTGATTGGTTGCACATAGTCGTTCCAAGCAGCTTTCTTTCCATCTCGCACCTCTTTTTTAATCGCTTTTTCCAATTCTTCCAAATCAGCATCACACGAGATATTATTGCTCAAAATCCATTCTCGGAACTTGGCAAGACAATCATGTTCAGCTTCCCAGGCCAATCGGTCATCACTTTTGTAGCGTTCATGGGAGCCGGAAGTAGAATGCCCTTGTGGTTGGGTTAGTTCAACCACGTGAATCATCACAGGAACATGTTCCTCACGCGCAATATGTGATGCTTTTTGATAGGTCTCAATCAACGCTGGATAGTCCCAGCCATTCACTTTAAGGATTTCGTAGCCTTTGTTAGCTTCATCTCGTTGGAAACCTTTAAGGATTTCTGAAATACTTTCTTTTGTGGTTTGATGTCTCGCATGGACAGAAATACCGTATTCGTCATCCCAAATATTGACGACCATAGGCACTTGCAGCACACCTGCGGCATTGACAGTTTCAAAAAATAAGCCCTCACTGGTACTTGCATTTCCAATAGTTCCCCAAGCGACTTCATTACCTTTATCAGAAAAATTGGTGGAATCGATACCTTTGACCTGTCTGTATATTTTAGAAGCTTGCGCCAATCCTAACAACCGAGGCATTTGTCCAGCAGTAGGAGAGATGTCGGCACTTGAGTTTTTTTGTTTGGTGAGGTCTTTCCAGTTACCGTTTTTATCCAGGCTGTGAGTTCCAAAATGGCCACCCATTTGGCGTCCGGCCGTCATTGGTTCATGATCTAAATCGGCATCACCATATAGCCCAGCAAAAAATTGTTGTATGGTCAACTCACCAATTGCCATCATAAAGGTTTGGTCGCGATAATATCCCGAACGGAAATCCCCATTCTTAAAGACTTTTGCCCAAGCTAGCTGAGGCACTTCCTTACCATCACCGAAAATTCCAAACTTTGCCTTTCCTGTCAATACTTCACGACGACCCAAAAGACTACATTCTCGGCTAGTGACAGCAATCTTGTAGTCATCAAGAATTTCCATTTGAAAATCCTCAAAAGTTATCTCTTCAGTAGTGTTAGGGTCAGAATGCATGAATCTCGATTTTGAATCTTTGCAAAGTTAATAGTTTTTGACACGAATTTCGCGAATTTCCACGAATTATGCGAATTCACGAATTTTCGTTATTTATTTTTTATCAACTGAAAACTGAAAACTGCGACTGAAAACTGCGACTGAAAACTATTTTAATACCACTTCCTTCTAAACAATCCCAACAAGGCACCTGGATCTAACGTAAATTTAATACGTATTTTTTGATCGTAGCGTTCCTGCCCGATTTCCCAACCGAGATTCGAATAGACAGGGAAGTAAAGTTCGAAATAGTCAGTCACCAGATTCAATCGGATTCCGGAATCGTAAACAACTTCAGCATTATTTCCTTTGTTTTTGACCAATCCCAAATCGCCATAGGCTTCAATGTATTTCCAGATGGACGCACTGGTATTTATAGTGGTCATCCATTGGTTGGCAAAGGCTGGCGATAATTTTGATTTAAACCCACCTTCGGCAATGATGATTTGTTGGCTAAAAATCCCGGATTGTTCTGAACGCCCCAAATAGTTATAATCAAACAGGTAATCGGTAGGTCTATCGAGGGCAAAACTGAAATAATCGGAATCTGGGTTCGTTTTGTTGTATAAGAACGTACCTGCAAAGAACCTGAAATTGAATTGTCGATTGCTTTCCGATAAGTTTCTGTATTCGTAGTTAATGGACACTTTTCCGAAGTTTTTCGCTGCTTGAAAATCGGTAAACCAACTATTATGATTGACAATTCCTGAATTGGTATTGAAATATCTCAAATTGAGAACTCTATAATCGGGTTCGGTAATCACGACTAATGGGTTGTCCTTTACAGTCCTTGAGATGTCCACATATCTTAAATTGATGGAGCTACGTTCATTACTTCTAAAATCATTATCGTTTCTGAAGTTAAAGGACAAGCTCGGTGTTATTTTGGTCACAAAAGCATTTTCTGCAAAAGATGAATAGCCAACGCCTACACCATACGAAATGTCATAGAGATTTTGATCTTCCAGATTATGTGTATAATAAGCGGATCCACCACCAGTGAACGTTTTTGATTTGGTAGCGTATTGAGGAGAAAATTTATAGTTGAAGTTTTTTCGTAGCAAGGTTCTATTGTAAAATTTGGCGCCAAGCGTCAAACCATCGTAAATGTTATTAAACTCTACAAGTGGCATAAGGAATATCTGATTGTAATTTGGATCTTCGACATCTTTGAACAGCCTGAATTGTAAGGGTTTATTATTGAAGAAGAAGCCTTTGAGAGATTTCCAGTTGTCCCGTAAATTGTATTCAGGAACTGAATTGTCATAGTTCAGCACCAATTTATTGGCGTCTTTTCTAGGAATGGTAATAGTTTTTGTATCTTGAATGTCTTCAATCCATTGTTTTGAAATAATGGAATCATTGTTCATTATGAACAAAGAAATGGGCATCGAATTATGATACTTGTTCTTAATGGTCAACGTGATGGAATCTTCTGTTTTAATGACATCTTTGATTTTGAAATCTATTTTCTTGCGCGTCGAAATATATTCATTGAAAAACCAATCGACATTTTTATCCGTTTTTTCATTCAGCATGGTTTCAAACTCTGCTGAAGAGGTCAATTGGAGTTTTGTCGCCTCTAAATAGTGACGGATGGTGGTTTCAACAATATCGGAATTAACGAAATCATCCAAATACTTCAGCCCTATGCCAGCTTTATATTTCCCTGCAATATTTGAGTTGAATTTTAAAAGTGAATCTTTTGAAGTAGTTAAAGACTGATCTCTGTTAGTCCTAGCCATTTGAGTATAAAACAGATTATATTGTTCATTAAAATTCAAATCGGCCGCATGGAATGAACGGACTCCCCAAACTTTGGAAAGCGTTCCCAATAACTTTAGGTCGGGATAATTTTCTTCTACATATTTCATAAGAAAGTATACCTGAAGACCATCCTTCAGCCAGTAGTCCTTGCGAGGATTGAGTAGCAACGTATTGCTAAGATAATTGTTGAGCGCTGTTTTAAGAATCTTTAATTCATACTGCAAATTGTTTGGAAACGGACGGAGAAAATTTGGTAATTGGTTTATTCCATATAATTGATCCTTGCCATATTCGATTTCTGTAACCATTAATATGTTATGAGGATAGGAACCCAAATTTTTGTCAATGAAGTGAACGATTTTGTCATTCACCAGCGCTTTTTCATTAGGTTCGATGCTTTCTTCCTTAATATCCGTCAGAAGTGTAAACTTGTCTGTTTGTGTATACTTGAATTTTGGAAATCTGCTCAAAAATAGTTTCGTGTCCACACGATTTTTCCCATATAGTGTCAATATTTGCGTGCTGTCGCTTCGTTGCGAAGTGCTCTTATCAAGTTCAGAATAGATGATATAATTTAATGGAAATTCCGCTGTTATTCTTACGTCAGAAGTAGGAATATACATGTCATCAAGATCCTTGTTACTGTAATATTGCCAAGCGCCATTGTAAACAGTTGGAGTGATATGCCAGTATTTCAAATTGAATTGTCCATCTTCTGAGACTCCATAATTGGTAAATGTCTCATTAGGAATCTTTGAATTATAGTTCAAATGGATATCATAATACTCTGAAGGTAATAATGGGTTTGTCAAAGTTACTTCAATCACATCCGGATGATTCTCTAGCCGAGTATAAAATAAGGGATTTCCAAGTTTATCAATAAGGGAAATGACTTCGGTATAACCTCGCTTATCACTTTTAGTAAAGTGAAATTTAGTACTGAATTCTTCTGTGAAATGTTGGGCGAGAGGCGTAGTTTTACTCGAATAGGCGTTATTCCAATCATTCAGATAAATGACTTTTAGGGTGTCATTTGAAGTGTTTTGATACCGAATGTGTTGTTGAATTTCAATTATCTTATTGGGAACATCGAATTTGGCATCAATACCAATCTGGTTTTGACCGAAATTAACTGTTGCAATCAAGCAAAACAAAAATAAAAGAAAACGTAGTTTCAATGTGCTGTTAAAAACTTTAAGGGTTTCATATTAATTTGAGGTAAAGCGATATAATAGTTTCCAGATGCCAAGCTGGAATTGTCCTCATTAATAGATAACGAGTTTTTGGTGTTTATGGTTCTAACTAGTTTGCCAAAATTATCATAAACATTTAAAGTTTGATAGGATATTGAAGGGTTATTTATTTTTAGTTGTAAAGTGTTATTCATCATATTGATTCCTGTAAATTGGATACATTGTAGTAAACGTCATCATAAAGGTCCCTTTTGCAAACAGCCCATTAAAACTGAAAAGCACTTAATCAAATTAAAAAGACGAACTTCTATAGCATTGATTTAGAAATTCGGGCTCAATTCAAACTCTTTATAGAAATTTTCCAAGATAGTGATTACCTCTTCAGGTGTATCGACCAGATGGATTAGGTCTAAATCTTTGGAGCTAATATTTTGGAAACCATCCAATAATGTTGATCTCACCCAGTCCAATAATCCAGACCAAAAATCTGTTCCTACAAGAATTATAGGAAACTCCTCAATTTTATTGGTCTGTATAAGTGTAATCGCTTCAAATAATTCATCTAACGTTCCAAATCCTCCAGGCATTACCACAAATCCTTGCGAGTACTTAACGAACATCACCTTACGAACGAAGAAATAATCAAAATCAAGACTTTTATCAGAATCAATATAAGGATTGTCATGCTGTTCAAACGGCAAATAGATATTCAATCCCACCGAAGTTCCACCAGCAATATGTGCACCTTTATTACCAGCTTCCATGATACCTGGCCCACCCCCTGTGATGACGCCATAGCCATGTTCCACAATTTTCTTGGCAATTTCTTCTGTCAATTTGTAATATTTATGATCTGGCTTGGTACGTGCAGAACCGAATATGGAAACGCAAGGCCCTATTTTGCTCAACTTTTCATAACCATTCACAAACTCGCCCATGATTTTAAAAATGGCCCAAGAGTCATTGGTTTTTATTTCGTTCCAAGCTTTGCTATGTTTTTCTAATCGCATAAATTATATGTTGTTTATTCGTTAGCTGTCTGTTTTTGTTTATTTTTCAGTCAATCGTATTGCTGATAGCTTCTGAATTCCAAACTGACAAATTTAATGGAAAATAGGACAAAACAGCAAATTCACATAAATTTTAGGAATATTATAATGATAATTTCAAGGATTAGAAACAAGAAAAGGCAACTCTAAAAAGAGTTGCCTTTATAATTTATTAAAAAAATCGTTTACTCTGTAACGCTTGCTATAAAACTTTACGTCCAGAAATGATGTTGTAAAGAATTACAATTATTGCAATTACCAATAAAACGTGGATAAGGCCACCAGTGCCAATTCCATCTACAACGCCTAAAATTCCTAGCAACCATACTACGATTAAAATAACGGCTACAATCCAAAGAATACCTCTCATAATTAATTAGTTTTAAGTTATGGTACTAAAATAATCATATTTGGTTATGTTTAATGATTTATTTGCAAAAATTATTAACGCAATCGCAAAAATCCACCGATAGCAAGGTAACAGTTATAAAAAATTAAATATTCGTTACAACCTTAACATTTATCTAGTTCCTTCTTTAAGAATTGCGCAGTGTAGCTCGTTTTGTGTTTTGCAACCTGTTCAGGTGTGCCTTCTGCGATAATCTCTCCACCACCTTTTCCACCTTCGTAGCCTACATCTATTATATAATCTACCGTTTTGATGACGTCCATATTGTGTTCGATGATAAGAATGGTATTACCTTTATTGACCAATTTATTCAAAACATTCATTAATACTCTAATGTCTTCAAAATGAAGTCCGGTTGTAGGCTCGTCGAGAATATAGAACGTATTTCCTGTGTCGCGTTTGCTTAATTCAGTTGCCAATTTGATACGCTGCGCTTCACCACCAGAAAGTGTTGTGCTCTGTTGCCCAAGAGTGATATAACCCAATCCAACATCTTTGATGGTTTGCAGTTTTTTGTGGATTTTTGGAATGTGTTCAAAAAATTCAACGGCTTCGTTGATGGTCATGTCCAACACATCACTAATGGATTTTCCTTTATAACGAATTTCTAAAGTTTCACGATTAAAGCGTTTTCCTTGACAGGTTTCGCATTCCACATAGACATCTGGAAGGAAATTCATCTCTATGACTCGCAGACCACCACCTTGACAGGTTTCGCATCGTCCACCTTTCACGTTAAAGCTGAATCGCCCTGGTTTATAGCCGCGAATCATCGCCTCCGGAATTTTTGCAAATAAGCTACGAACCTCATCGAAAGTTTTTGTGTAGGTGGCAGGATTGCTTCGTGGTGTTCTACCAATAGGGGATTGATTGATATCAATGACTTTATCAATATGTTCCAATCCTTTGATGCTTTTGTAGGGCATTGGTTTTTTGACGCCATTGAAATAATAAGCGTTCATGATAGGGTAGAGCGTTTCATTGATAAGGGTCGATTTCCCACTGCCTGAAACACCTGTTACGCCTATCATTTTTCCTAACGGGATTTTGATGGAAACGTTTTTTAGATTATTTCCGGTGCAGCCTTTCAACTCAATAAATTTTCCGTTTCCAGCACGACGTTTCTTTGGAACAAGGATTTGTTTCGTTCCATTCAGGTAGTCGGCGGTGAGTGTGTGATGGGTCAATAATTCTGCCGGTGTTCCAATGCTGATGATTTCACCACCATATTTTCCGGCTTTTGGCCCGATATCAATCACATAATCGGCACTTTCTATCATGTCCTTGTCATGTTCAACAACGATGACAGAATTACCGATATCACGAAGTGCCACCAACGATTTAATAAGTTTTTCGTTATCTCTTTGGTGCAAACCTATGCTCGGTTCATCTAGTATATAAAGGACTCCAACCAGTTGTGATCCAATTTGTGTTGCCAGTCGGATGCGTTGTGCTTCACCACCAGACAACGATTTCGAACTGCGGTTAAGCGACAGATAATCCAAACCGACGTCCAGCAAAAATTGAAGTCGTGTCCTGATTTCCTTGATGATTTCTTCAGAAATCTGAATTTGTTTATCTGAAAGCTGTGATTTTAAATCTTCAAACCATGCCGCCAAATCCACAATGTCCTTGTTCGCCAGTTCGGCAATATTTAGACCGTTCACCTTGAAATAAAGTGATTCTTGGCGTAATCGTGAACCATGACATTCGTCGCATTCCACCTTGTCCATATACTCTTTTGCCCAACGCGTCAACGAAGCCGAATCGGAATTTTTGAATTGGTTCTCGATGAAATTGGCAACGCCTTCAAATTCAATTTTGTAATCGCGTGTGACACCGAGTGTTTTACTTTCAACAGAAAATTTTTCGTTACCACCATAAAGAATCAATTGTTTGGCGTCTTCTGGAATTTTTTTATAGGGATCAGTCAGCTGAAAGTTATAACGCTGCGCAATCGTTTCGAACTGCTTGAAAATCCAACTGTTTTTATAAGGACCATGAGGCGCCAAAGCTCCTGCTTTTATTGATAAATTGTCATCTGGAACAATCTTCTTTTCATTTACTTGATATAAACGACCAATTCCATTGCATTTGGGACAGGCACCTTTTGGCGAATTGAACGAAAAATTATTCGGTTCTGGATTTGGATACGAAATTCCGGACGTCGGACACATCAAATTCCGACTGAAATATCGGGCTTCATCGGTATCCTGATCCAATACCATCAACACATCATCGCCATGGTACATTGCAGTGTTGATGCTTTCCATTAATCTTTTGTCATTGTCTGTGCTATCATCAATTTTCAATCGGTCGATTACGATTTCTATGTCGTGGATTTTGTAGCGGTCAAGTTTCATACCTTTCACGAGGTCTTTCACTTCGCCGTCGGTTCTTACTTTGACAAAGCCTTGTTTTGCAATTTGTTCAAACAATTCACGATAATGACCTTTTCTTGAACGAACCACAGGCGCCAAAATGTTGATGCGCTTCCCGATGAAGCTTTCTTTTATAAGCGATTGAATCTGTTCATCATTATAGCTGACCATCTTTTCACCTGTATTATAGCTGTAGGCATCACTCGCACGCGCGTATAACAAACGAAGGAAATCGTAAATCTCGGTAATTGTACCAACCGTGGAGCGTGGCGATTTGCTAGTGGTCTTTTGTTCGATGGCGATGACAGGAGAAAGACCATCAATCTTATCAACGTCAGGTCGTTCCAAGCCACCTAAAAACTGACGAGCGTAGGCTGAAAATGTCTCTATATAACGACGCTGTCCTTCAGCATAAATCGTGTCAAAAGCTAAAGATGATTTACCGCTGCCTGAAAGCCCTGTAATGACTACAAGTTTCTCTCTTGGTATGGATACATCTATATTTTTAAGGTTATGGACTCTAGCGCCTTTGACCTCGATATAATCTTCGAATTGACTCATGAAATTGTAAAATTCTTCTTTTTATAAGCAAGGTTGCAAAGGTAAGTATTTTGAGTCTAATTAATTTCGGAAGTGAGAGCAGGGAAATGTTAAAAGAAGTTAAAGATTTATGATGGAGGGTAATTTAGAATAAATACTAAACAATCATTTATCAGTGTATAAGGTAATTTATGAAAACATGCCTTCTGAAGGATTGATTGGAAAATTGGTTTTTCTTTCTTATTCTGGTATCTTTCAAGTTTTAAAAATTACTTTGATTCCAAACTCTCAAACGAATTGTGGGTTATATTACCATCTTCAATTGGTGTTGATGATATTTTGAAAGAAGAGACTTGTGAGCTTTAAGATGACTATTATTTGGGAATTATGAGCATAAGAAAAGCTACTTCGGCAGATAGTAGACAAATAGCTAAATTGTTTTTGCTAGCTATGAACACACTGGTATATCGATTTATTGGCGAAGCAGATGATGAAAAAGCGATTGATTTTTTGGTGCACTTCATTCAACAGAAAGAGAATCAATATTCGTATCAAAATTGTTTTGTGGCTATCGAAGATTATCAAATTGAAGGTGTTATCAATAGTTATGATGGCGCACTTTTACAGCCATTAAGGCAACCCATTTTGGATTTTATACATCAACATTACAATTCAGAATTCATGATAGAGGATGAAACCCACGCTGGAGAAATTTATATCGATGTAGTATCCGTTAGCCCATTAAAACAAGGTAAAGGTATTGGTTCGCAACTATTAAGGAATGTCATTGAGGAATTCTGTATTAAGGATAAAAAGACCATCGGTTTATTGGTTGATAAGAAGAATCCGAATGCCAAACGGCTTTATTTACAAATAGGGTTCGAAAAAGTGGGTGAAAAAAAACTTTCTGGACATGAAATGGAACATTTGCAATTAAAAATTTAATATTTTTATCCTCATTATAGTCCTTAAATATTTAAAGCAAACTAAAGATGAAATTACTAGGAATAGGGTCTCGAATTAATCATAACGATTACGGGAAAGGCGTCGTCACAAACGTCACATCAAAACATTACTGGGTTACGTTTATCGACAACGGATTGGAAACCATTGATTTGGATAGTGACTTCGAAGTCATAGAAGCCGCAGATAAAGATGTCGACACCATCAGTTTTTTCGATGTAGAAAGTAGTTTGGTTGAAATTCTGAAGAAGTTCAGTGACATTTCAGAATTGGTTACCATTGCTGATAAATTTAAAGGGGGCAAACTTATTTTGGAGCCAGCTGACACCAATTTAAAATCAAGTGAAATGCCAATCGATTCGTTTTTTCATAAAATCACGATGGTTCGTGATCGCTTGCGTGTGATGGAGCAAAAAATCAATAGCAGCAACCTTGAGGAACAGGAAAAAATCGATTTGCAACAATACATTACCAGAAGTTATGGGAGTTTAACGACATTTAATGTTTTGTTTAAACATAAAGATCATAATTTTGTTGGGCAGAAAGGGTAGTTTTCAGTCACAGTCGCAGTTTTCAGTAAGTTATAACTGTAAACTGCGACTGCGACTGTAAACTCATTTCGTTCCTTTAATATCCGTAATCTCCAATCCCAGAACCAACATCTTATGGAACGTGGGCAACTGTGCACCACTTGCGGTCGTTGTCCAATCGTTCCAAGTCGCTACTAAACCGTCGATTGGTAAAATATCCACCCACATTTGAAAGCTTGTTGGTTTTCCTAAATCGTTCAAATGCCATAAATAGGAATCGCCAGGAGTGGATCCTCCGGATGTATAGGTTACTAATAACCCCTTTTTTCCATTGCTCAATGTGACGATACTTCTTTCAGTGCCTTTATCAAACACTTTATACGGTGCAACCAACCAGAAGGAATCATTGTTGAAGTATTTGGTTGCCTTTTCAATTAATTCTTCGGCTTGGTCACCACCAACTTCAAAATTATGAACATAGGCCTTGCTTTTTTTAGCATCTTTAAAATCGAGGTCTACCTTATAATCTTCCCAATGTACCATACAAGTTTCCTTATTCTTTTTCCACTTATAATGATGTCTGTTTTTAAAGGTCCATTCAATATAGTCGGTAGTTTTATAAGCTTCATAATCCAATGCATCGAGCATTTTTTTAGCTAATTGTTCAGCTGGCTCCCCTTTTTCCCTTTTAGGTAGGTCTTCATTGTATTTAAAGTATAAAAAGCCGAAGAGCAACAATGTTGGCAATGTTAGGAATACGATAATCCCTCCAACTATTTTGAGTATTTTTTTTGGTGTGGCCAAGAATTTTGTCAGTTTATGCGAAGGTAAGCAAAAGAATTACTCGCAGCGGAGCAGAGACCGAAAGTTTGATTAATGAGTTAGAGTTTGAGGTTAAAACTTCAAATTTATGAAGACTGATTTTTCTGTGAATCTTTATTATTCTCGGTGACCCTTGTAGCTATGATAACCATGAAACTACTTCAGAACAATTTCTTTCGTATTGCTTTCGCCAAAACATTTGCTGCTTCGGGACAATGTCTAAACCATAATTCTGGTTCGATAAGTTCCAATTCTGATAGCGCAATCTGATTGTCATTATCCATAAAAATATCAACTCTTGCGTAGATGGGCAATTCAAGACAGGCGTTTACAGCGTTTTCAGCAAAATTGATTTCTTCTTTTGTCGGTTGATAGTCATGAACACTACCTCCGAAATCATCTTGAACTCGAAAATCACCTGCTTTCGCTTTTTTCAAAATGGCATGTGTAAATTGTCCATTAAAAACCATCATTGAGATTTCGCCTCGACTGACAATATGATGCTGAAACGGTTGAAGCATCAACGATTCTGTGTTGATCAACTCTTTAAAAATGGCTTCGTGCGTTTGGAGGGTCTCCCTATTCAATTTATAGGTGTGTCTTGCAGCACCAGAAATGCAAGGTTTTAAGACCGTTTCTGTCCAGCCCAATTGATTATGGATTTCTTTTAGAGTTTTTAGAGAACCTTTTTCAATAAAATAAGATTCGGCGATAGGTACGCCATGTCGTTTTAAGTCATTTAAATAATGCTTATCAATATTCCATCGAATGATTTGCTCCGAATTAAAAAGTATGGTTTGTTTCGTTACTTTTTCTAACCATTTTGAAAACTCTTCGAAACGATCAAAATAATCCCAGGTAGTTCTAAATAGTACGGATTTTGTTGAAGACCAATCAAACTTTGCATCCCAAGCCAGTCTGGTGACATTTAAATCTTCCTGTCTCAAGGCTTCGAGTACTAAAAAGTCCTCGAGAAAGACGTTATGTTTGGAGGCGTCAGTTTCTGAATCTTCTAGATAGCGTTTGTCAGTTAGGACAATGACATCGTATAATCTCATGTCGTTATAAAAGATGTTTGTATGTCTTTTAATTTCAATATTGAAAAAGCTCTCAATTCCTCAAAAAACTCGGTGAACTCATTTTCAAATTCCTTGTAGTATTGCTGCAGTTCTAAAGTTGCTTTATCCATTCCGGATATGTTTTTCGTCCGTCTGTTCATTCCATTCAAAACGCGTTGAATTCCTTCGAGATTTGCATAATTTAGCAGCCAATTATCGGCCATCATGTAAGGTATCATTTTTTGGATTCGTGTCGGTAGCACTTCAAAATTAGTTTCAAGACTTTCATAGAAACTTTCGACATAATCATTCAATGGAATATCTGAATAAATCGACCAATTTTTCGCTAAAAAATGGTCGTACAAAATATCAACAATGACTCCGCTATAATGACTGTAGTTTTTGTGCAATCGTTTCGTGCTCTGTCGTACAATAGGATGTGCATCCGTAAAGGTATCAATTTGTCGATGTAGCAAAATGCCAACTTGAATCTCCTTTGAATACTTTTGATACTGTTTCCCTCGGATGCCATCGGCGATAAAATTTCCAATGGTTACAAATTCATTATTTCCAGAAAGATAGATGTGTGCTAAAAAATTCATGTGTCTAAATTACAAAGAATGATTTATGCAATTCGACAAGTTCAAAATAAAGTTTACGGT
>JBBSLN010000025.1:0-13002 GCA_038255205.1 Flavobacteriales bacterium | reverse complement strand
GAGGCCGGACAAAGAATAAAAATTAATTAAAATATTGGTCGCGTGGTCCACCGTCCGGCGGATTAGGCAGAGTCCAGACAAAGAATAAAAATTAATTAAAATATTGGTCGCGTGGCCCACCGTCCGGCGGATTAGGCAGAGGCCGGACAAAGAATAAAAATTAATTAAAATATTGGTCGCGTGGTCCACCGTCCGGCGGATTAGGCAGAGTCCAGACAAAGAATAAAAATTAATTAAAATATTGGTCGCGTGGTCCACCGTCCGGCGGATTAGGCAGAGTCCAGACAAAGAATAAAAAATAATTAAAATATTGGTCGCGTGGTCCACCGTCCGGCGGATTAGGCAGAGTCCAGACAAAGAATAAAAAATAATTAAAATATTGGTCGCGTGGCCGAGTGGTTAGGCAGAGGTCTGCAAAACCTTGTACAGCAGTTCAAATCTGCTCGCGACCTCCGGGAGGGAAATCTCCAAATAGCAAACCTGATAATCGCTTGATTATCAGGTTTTGTTTTTTGTGCTATTGATGTTTTGGAAGTCAAAATATTTCACCCTTTCCTTCACCTACGTATTTAATATTTCACCTTGATTCCGGATAGGAAATATTGCATTAGGGTATGCCTTAATTGGGTTATTTTCCAGGAAATTTCGAATGCTTCTTTTTAGTTGCGTTCTGATATTTACTTTTGGATGTAGACCCTTGTATTCAAATTCCCCTAATACAACTCCCATTTGTTTTACTGTGTTCTCGTCAGATTCCACAATTAAAGCAGGATTCTTTAAGTAATCGACCCCCACAAATGCCTTGGTCGGTAATTCTTCAGTATAGTACTCATTAATATTGCGGTTCCTGAATACAATTAGTTTATACAAAATAAACTCTGTAGCTTCTGCGAGATTAATTTCAGACACTTTTTTTACCAAGTCTTTATGGAAAGATGTTTCAATAGTATTAGTCACATATTCTAAAATTTGCTGGGTGGACATTCTGTTTCTCCAGGCAGGGTCATTACATAACTTGTGAGCCTCTTTTTCAATCATTCCATATTTCATAGCTTCTCTTTCTTCTTTTGAAAGCCTGTGGTGTATTGATTTCTTTTTCATAAATTTGAATTTAAGAATTGGGTTAAGAATTTATTTAATGATGAATTCGGGTTTATCATAAATGGGATAAAGCTTTTTTAACCAGAAGAACGATTCTTCTCGTGTCAATTGTGCATAAATGTCGGTTGGGCGTTTTGTTATAGTATGTCCCAACCAAGCAGCAGTCAAGTGCCGTGGTATTCCATTCTGTGCGCAGATAATTGTCCCGAAGGAATGTCTCGATATTTTGTGAGTCAATCTTTTATGAATGCCAGCTAAATCGCCAATATGCTTCAGGTACGTGTTGAGTTTTTGATGACTTAATCTGGGAAGCACATAACCATTTTCCTCCCGATACTTCTCATATTTTTCATAAATTGCCACTGCTCCAGGAAACCAAAAACATATCACCATCATGAGTTTGATTTTTATAAGCTAATTCAAATAATTGTGTAATTATTGTATCAACTTCATTTTCTAATTGGATAAATGTATCTTCATAAAGCATATTGTGAGAGTGTGGATGCGTGTATTATTTAAATAAATCAGTTAATATTAACTCATGGCCAGATTGTCCTATATTCTTCATGTTGATTGTTTTAATCCACCATCACTCCTGAAAGGCCGGAGCTACGGCGGACGCGAAGGTTTGGGTTAATTCCCCTTCCCTTGGGAAGTATTAATATAATATTTTCCATCAAAATACCTCGCTGCTTGCGGCGAGGAAATTTATTTCAAATTTATTATAATTCCAATGGTTTTCTAAGTTTCATAAAATAAACTTCAGGTGTATTGCTGTTTACATCAAACACTCTTGCTAAATAAAACGATTCTGTGTCAGTAGTTTCAAAAACAAATCTCCATTCTCTTGTGCTTATTGGCATTGCAATCATATCTGCCTTTGAAATGTCAGTGGTCGTTGCCTTCACTTGAATGTAAATATTGGGTCCTTCTGAATTTTGAGCGACTAAATCATATTTATCTCCTTTGTCTGTTATGAAATGTTGGTCGCCTTCAAAATCAATTATTGAATTTCCGTTGTCAGTTTCATTCTTGTTTGCCCACTGAACAGAATAATTTTTCTCTTTCAATTTTTTGTAAACAAATGCTTCACCCTTCCAACCATTTTCGAAATTAGTTCTTACTACTTTATCATCTATTGGCTGGTCAACGGTGGTGTCCCAACCCTTACTTAGTTCTTCAAGTTCAAACAATCTTTCAATTCTTTCAGCAGTCAATTCAGGATGCCCTTGTAAAACATTTGCTACTTCTTTTATTGTTGCTGCTGTTGTTCCTGATTTTACTATGCTTGCTAAATCAGCACTCATTCCACTTTTTAGGATTTCATCAAACTGGTCTCTTTCTTCTAAATCATATGTGTTCAATACAATGCCTGAACGCTGACGGTAAAAACTTTTAAAGAGTTGAGCCATTTCGCTCTTTGATTCCTTTTGCTTTGAAATCCATTTGTCAAGTTCTCTGATTGGTTGTTTAAATCCTTCAATGTCTTTTTCCTTAATTGCCAAATCATCAAGTTGACCGCATATCCATTTTAGGTCTCTGCTTCCGTTTAAAGCAATCCTAACTCCTGAATGAAGCAAACTCTTTCTGCAATCTGCCCCAAAATCTTTAATGATATTCTTGAGTTCTATTGGAATAGAATCGTCATTAAAAATTTCATTGCTGAATTTACAAAGTTGATTGAGTTGATTTGGGATTACTGCATATTCAGTCAAGAGGTTTATATCATAAATTAAAACGAATTGGATTATTTCGTTGAGAGAAGTATCAATATAGAATTTTAAATCTTCTTCTTCTACAGTATAGCTTTCTTTATATTCGGGATAATTTACATTTTTAAGATGTAAAGAAAAGTTGTCCAAATTCACGAACTTAGAAACCTTGTATAGAATATTTCTTGTAGCCCACTTCTGAAAAGGTTTCCAATCAAAATCCTCTAATCGTAAAAGAACTTCATTGCATTTGCTAACCTTATCAGGATAATATAACTTTAGAAATTTGTGAATCGTGTATATTTCTGTCTTGTTGACCTCGGCTGAATACCCAGAAAGTTCAAATAAACCTAATCTTAATAACTTCTTTTCTTCTTCTGATAATTTTCTTAAATAGTATTTTTCAACCTTGTCTTTTATTCTGTCAGAAGCGATTTTAACAGTTAACCTGCTCTCACTTTCAAAAACAGTTATTTCATCCCTGACTAATTTCTCATACCAATTCTCGCCAATAGATTTCATAATATCTTTTATCTGTTTAGGAATATTACTATCTCTACTTAAATTGTTTTTAAACGTAAAAGTTGAATCATTGGTTTGATTTGGAAAAACTGACATTGGTTTTTCCTTTCTATTTAATAGTTCCTTGTCTTCATCTTCCGTAAAAAGAATAATTTTATTCAATGCTTCAAATGCTTTGGTTTCGTCTAAAAAGTATGTCTTGGCAAATGCTGAAAAAGATATTTCGTTTTGTATTAAAAGCAACAGTTTTTCAAGGTCAAAGTCAAAGTCAGCACCTAACCAATCTTTTGTGTTCGCTTCTATGATGTCTTTCCAAATCTCAACATCCTGTTTTCTCGGAATTTTATCACCGATTAGAAATTTACAAAGTTCCCAGAATTCATTAAGTTTAGATTTTCTATAAATCGGAAACTTAGCATCCTTTGGTTTGATGCGTTTGCCATTTTCAGTTACGACAATTTCAGTCTCTAAAATTTCTTTACGAATCTCCTTCTGAATATTGTCCTTGTACCAATCGTCAGTTATATCTTTGGGTAAATCTGATTTTGCTAAGTAGTGGAGATTTTCCCAATCATTTTCCGAAGCTTTTTTAAGAAAATGTTTGAACAAATTAATTGCTTGCTCAAATAGTGCTCTGTTCAGTTGAACTTTTTTATCAAAAGCGTGATGGTTAGAAAGGTTCAAGAATACATGACTTCTTAAATCATCGGGGTTAAAAAGTGGGCTATTAATTATTACTGGAAATGAAAATGACTCTGAACCAACCAAAGGAAAGGAAATGAATTGCCTTGGAGTACTCTCATTTGGAAAAATAATTCTGTATCTATTTTCGCCAATACTTTCTACTGTGGTGGCAATTGTCAATGACTCATGTTTTGCAGAAAGTCTTGCAATTTCAAATGTGTAATTTCCATTTTTTGTTTGTTTTTCAATTCTTTCAATTATGATTTCACCAACTGATTTTGGAGAAAGACGTACATAGGTTGTTTGATTGCCGTGTTCATTAATTAAAACAGAATTCAGTTTAGAAACGAATGAAAAAACAAATGGAATTGCGTTGTGCATATCAGCAATTCCCTGTTCTGCAACTGTCTTGCCATCTGCATCAAATTGATAAATGAATTTTGTATCACATTTCAAACCATTTTGATGATTTGGATTACTGTCATTAGAAAATTGCTCTTTTTCAAGTTCGGTAAAAGTTGAAAAGGACTCTTTTACTTTCATTTTCATTTCATCAGATGTAGCTGCGTCTCTATCAAGTGGAAGTTGAAAAGCTTTTACAGTTCCATTGCTTCGATAAATACTTTCAAGAGTGATTTTCTTGCTAAGTAAGTAAGTTGTCATAAAGCCAGTTCCAAACTTTCCAGTGGTATTTATAAATTCTTTTGCTTCTTCTGGGCTAATTTCTTGGTTGTTGGACAACTTGTCAAAGAAATTTTGCTTTATCTCGTCGGAGTAGCTTGGCGGCTTTGTTGACCGCTGACTAAGAAGCGCTAATAAGTGGTCATGTATAAAAGGACTTCCATTATGAGAAAACTCTACACAAGCTTCAGTCAAGTTCACTTCCACTTTTCCATTCTCGTTTATTACATCTTTTGCATTTTGCAGAAGTTCCCAAATCCACCTTCTCGCTGATTGTGGTTTGCCTGTTAAGTCATTTATTGTATTGAAAAGCTTTTGACCAATACTTTCAAGTCCTTCTTGAGCTAAAAGTTCCTGGACCCGCTGATTGTCTTTGATTGTCTTTGATTGTCATATAATGTATATTCTCTAAAATAATTTAGTTTGTATTTCGATTTTAGGATGAAATGTTCCAATAATAATAAAGGGATTTAATGACACATGATGATGAGCTTGTGTTGTTCCTAAGAAAAAATGCAAGTCCTTGGTTTTCGCAAAGTCATTTAAGTATTTATTCCTTACGTCAGCAATAGCCTTTTTTTCATCTCCTTCGTGTCGAGCCAGGCAATTCCAAAAAAGTTGCCCTATTTCCCAATCTTCAATCATCAATTTGCTTTCCGTTCCTTGATTGTCTTTAAAATGATATTTGAATTTGTAAGGTAATTTTTGAACCACTTCAAATTTGCCTTCTTTATTAGTTTCAAAAAGATTGAGTTGATTCAATTTAGCTAACTTATCTTTGTCCCATTCACGTTCTGTAGACTCAACGATAAAGTCTAATATTTCATTGGGTTTAAAAACCGCTAACGAAGTACAGATATCTTTGTTTTTTGCTTCCGCAATAAGTTCAGATAGATTATAATATTTTTTGCTTAAGCAAATTTGCTTTCGGTGAAACCAATTTCCTGAAGTATCAAGATTGCCGACAACTTTAATTTCTGTTTCAATTCGGTTGAGCCGGTAGCTTTCTGGTCTGAAGTCACGGGTATTCTTAACAAGGTCAACTTTTATCCAATCATACTTTTTATACTGTTCTGTAAATGATTTTTTACGAAAAGGAACAGGGTATATTCGCACCCACGTGCCATCTTCCTTAAAGCCGGCTGTACAAACTAATTCATCATACTTGGCTGAAAGTGTAGGATAGGTTTTTACTGTTATCAGTACTTTCGTAATCGCCATAGATTAAATGTGTTTCACATCATAGGAAAAGGCCGGAAGGTTTTGGATGGCTTCCGCTAAATGTTTCCGATGGCATTGGCAAATATCCGCTTCAAAGCAGGTAAGGGCAATGCGTTTATGTAACTTTAACAAATTCAAAAGTTCAGTTTGCGTATCTATAGTTTTTGTTAAATTATTTTTTCGATAAGTAGCAAACAATTTGTCATAGTCTGATTGAGAGTTCAATTCCTGGCGTTGGTCGGATGTTATGCCGACTTCTGGGAAGTGCATATATTGAATCCCTACACTTTCACAGTATTTTTTCAATTGACTTTTACTAAAGCCGAATTTCATACTCAAAGGATTGTTCCGCACATCTACCAATAGCTTTATATCGTTTTTTAATAGTCTAACTAAATATTCTTCCAACGAGATGCCCTCATACCCGATGGTATAAAGTACCGTTTTATTTACTTTTGGTTTGGACTTGGATACTTTTTCTAATTCCGTTTTAGTTAAAATATTTGAGGCAGCTTCGCTACGGGTCGCATAAAATGGGAAGTTTGTATAAGTATGCTTCATCAATGCTGTAGCACTCATTTTTCCATAAAGTGCTTTTATGGCCCTCAATTGTAGTAGGTCGTCGGGTTTCAATTGCTTCAGATAATCGACATTGTCCTTTTTCTCAAAGGATTTTTCATCTTCATTCAATAACCCCCGCTTAACCATTGTCGTCATGTCAGCATTTGCGGAATAGGAGTAACATCCGAACTTGTATGGTATAAAATCATACTCGGACTTGGATTGCTTGTTCGTAAAAAGGAAAAGCAATTTCTGTAGTCTAATTTTATCTAATTGACCATCAAATAATTGTAATAAGCCGAGCATAATTTTCCTTCTATAGAACATACATCAAAGTTAAGGTTAATCGGTTTTGATTCAAGCATATCGAAATTTTCTATTAACTGTCTAATGTTGAAATAAGTATAAGAAAATCGAACAAATTCTATGTATTTTTCACCGCGACATACTCTGGCACACCAGAAGAGTAATTTTGGCCGGTAATCATAATATACCTGGCCATGGGAAACACCGCAATTCATCAATCTGAGATTTCAGGCGTAACCGAAAAGGAGCGACTTGAAATCATAGAAAAGAAGGTAGATATTCAGAAAAAAAGGGTTGAAATCAAAAAGGAGAGACTCAACATTGAT
The DNA here is from genome assembly GCA_038255205.1 of Flavobacteriales bacterium. Lineage (GTDB taxonomy): Bacteria > Bacteroidota > Bacteroidia > Flavobacteriales > Flavobacteriaceae > JBPOFM01. Next base: position 5,888 of record JBBSLN010000025.1, on the reverse strand, counting down.
GAAATTGTTTTCCGTCGTAAAGTATCGCTTGAAGAACAAAAAAATTTAATTGATAAGATATCCGAATTGAGATATTTACTTTCAGATTGGACAATTGATGGAGAAAGAACAATTTTCGCAAGTGAACCATTTTTAAAAGCTACAATTGAAGGAGTTCAGCGTGAAATCGTATTACATAAATTAATGGAATTAATAAACAAGTTTTAAAATATATTAGATGTCTGACTCAAATTATAATGAATTATCACAAGAATATGATAAGTTGTTTTTAAACAATATTCATGATTTCATTAATAATAGCATTAAAGAAGAAAACATTAGTGTTGACTATAATATGTTTTATCCTTCGTTTGGTGTAAAAAAGGATGAACCGTGTGACTTTTTGTTTTATGGTCAAGCCTGTAATGGATGGCCAATCGTTTTTAATGTTAACGGAAAAACAATTGCAAAAGTTTTAGGGGAGCGGCTTATAGAATGCAAATTTTACTCAAATGGATTTTATTCTGATGAGAAGCAAACACACAATCCATTAGATTGGGTAAATGTTTATTGGAGCAATCGTTCTTATAGAGACAGCATTGCAATTTTAAACAATAGAGAATATTACAAGGAAATTAAAAGCTTCAAAGTTTATTCTTCCTTTTTTTGGAATGTAATATACAAAACCATAAGTGATTATTATAATTATGATAGAAACAGCTGGCATTGGTCGGGCAAAATGGTTTGGTCCAATTTGTACAAAATCGCACCTCTACCTCCAAAAAGAAATCCAACTGATTTTGAAAAGAATTTGCAAGTAGAATTAAGTGTACAGTTAGTGAAGAAGGAAATTGAGGAAATTAATCCGCGGTATTGTATTGTTTTAACAAATGATGAATGGTGGAAACCATTTCAGGCAGCCTTGAATCCAGATGAATTCGGAATAAATGGATTTTCCGAAATCGATGCTGTTCAAAAGTATAAAAACACAAATATCATAATAACAACTCGTCCTTTTAGAAGTGGAAATGAAAAGCATGTTTCACAAATATTGGAAGTTTTAAAAAAACTTAAATAATGTCAAAGCGCGGCTACATCAGCAGGTATTTAATTATTATCAAAAAAATTCAGTCTAAACCATACTGTAGGTTTGATGAAATCCGCGACCATATTGAAAACCAAATTCAGTATTTGCAACTTGATGATGAGTCCTTAAGTATGGGTGTGTCTAAACGTACATTTCAAAGAGATATCCAGGACATTCAGAAATTATTTGGGTTGGATATAGATTATTCAGCATCTCAAAAAGGATATTTCATAAGACAAGACGAAAATGAAAACATGAATTTTCGAAAAGTCATTGAATCATTTGAACTATTCGACGCATTTAAACTTACAGAAGGAATGTCGCGATATTTAAGTATTGAAAAGAAATCAATCTCAGGGTCAGAACATATTTACGGCATTCTTCATGCTGTTAAAAATCGCTTTCGACTGGATTTTTACTATGAGAAATATTGGGCTGATAGCGCTGAATGGCGGAATGTGGAACCCCTGGCGATAAAGGAATTCAAGAACCGTTGGTATCTAATAGCCATTGACCAGGTTGATGGCATAATTAAGTGTTTCGGATTGGATAGAATGTCTGGATTAATTATTACTAATCGTAAGTTTTCGTATCCTAAAGATTTTGACATTAGCCAACACTTTTTCTTCAGTTTTGGAATCATTGCCACACTGAATGATAAGCCTGTAAATGTTGAATTGGCCTTTGAACCATTTCAGGGAAAATACATCAAATCGCTTCCGCTTCATCATTCCCAAGTTGTGATAAAAGAAAATGAAAAAGAACTTAGAGTTTCTTTGAGACTAAACATCTCTCACGATTTCATTATGGAATTACTTTCACATGGAGAATCAGTTAAAGTTTTAAAACCAAAATCTCTGGCTCGACAGCTAACATTAGTGTACGAAAAGGCACTTTTACAATATAAATAAATAATTCAAGCAGCTATTTGTAAAATGAACAGATTAAGTCCGGAATACGAACGTATTTGTCAAGCTATGATTAAGGATTTCCTGGTGGAGATGAATATAGAAGGATACAAGGACAATTTTTATTCTTTTCATTACCCTTCATTTGGAGAACAAATGCAATCCTCAAAAAAGATTCTGATTTATAATCGTTGGAACGATGTTGAATGGGAGCCTTCTTTTGCAACATCAACGCATATCTCTGATGACATTGTCAACCAAGCACGATACTTTTCAAATCCGCTTGCAAAGGAGTCATTAGCAAAACCAATAGAGCGGTATTTGGATATCGTAAAATCGAGCAGACCGTTTTTCTATGATGTTACAAAAGAGATTTCTCAAAAAATATTGGAATTAAACTTTGATGATGAATCCTGGATTGACAGAATAGTATTTTCCAACCTACTAAAAATCGGAAAGGAAAACGGGATTGACCAATCAGAATATCAGGCGCAAATTGAGTATTCGAAATTGTTGTTTTTACTTGAGTTAGAAGAAATCAAGCCCGATGTTGTACTATTAATTACCAGTCTGGATTACGGAGAAGATTTCACAAATGCGATAGGATTAGAGGCAAATGATTGCATTGAAACAAACGATTTTATTATTGTTCAAGGGAATTATAAAGGAGCAAAGGTGATTCTGACCAGATGTCCGGACAACGGAAATGCAGAAAAATGTGTCAAACAGGTTTTAGAATTAATTCATTTGATGTAAGTGTTTCAAAATGGAAAGCAATCAAACCAACTAATTTGCTTACATATTTCGGTAAATATATTTACAATGCTTTCTGTGCAATAAAGATTGAAATGAAAAAATTGTTTAATCCAATCACATAATGACATCCACTTTCAAATGGTTTGGAGGGTTCATATTAATTTTACTGACACTAACTCAGGAATATGTTTATGCGTCTGACAAGCCCAAGCAAGTTGAATTTTATATTAAAAAGGCTGAAGCATATTTTTTAAAGTCTGAATTTGATTCTGCACTTGTTTATTTGAACATTGCTTATGAAAATAGTAAAGTTGTTGACAGTGATAGTTTATGTGCAGTTATAATTAATAAAAAGGCCACCATTTTTCTCAAAACGGAACAATTAGATTCCACATTTAATTTGATTAAATTCAATGAAAAGTTTATTCAAAACAAATTTGGAAATAATAATGAACTGTATGCTACATGTAAGGACCTCCGTGGAGATTATTACATGAATTTTTCTGACGTGGAAACTGCGGTTATTATTTACCGACAGGCACTTGATATTAGGAATCGTATTTATGCCCCGAACAACCCAAGGGTGGCATATTCCTTATCAAATATTGCAAGATATTATAATTTCAAAATCACTGTGGATTCTGCCTTCATCTTTGCTGATTCTGCCTATCAGATATTTTTAAATAGTCCAGAGAATAATAATGATTTGGAATATGAACGCATACTTACTGAATACGCTTACGCATATAAGATATATTATCGACACAGGAATAAATTGAGTAAAGTACTAAACGAAACAAGGAACTTATATTTTAAGGTGCTGGTGTTTATTGAAAACAAATATGGGAAAAATTCACTTGCAGCAGCAGGCATTTATCGAAATATTGGCAACACGTATACGGATGAATTGCTTGGGTTTATCGGTCCGGTAAGTTTTAGAAATCATTTATATCAGGAAGCGAATAGAAATTACGATAAAAGTATTTCCATAATTTCAAAGTATTTGCAAAAGAAAGATGCATTTCTCTGTACTCTCTATTATGTTAAGGGATTGTTGAATGAATATGCTTTTAATATTGATAGTTTGGATAAAACTATTTTTTTTTATGACAAGTCCATCCGCACACTCATACCTTCATATGATGGCACTACGGCAATTCCATTGAATGATTTGAAGAATTGTACATCAAAGTATGAATTGATGACAGCTTTTTACACTAAATCATTTCTTTATTTTAAGAAATATAACTACTCAGGCGACAGCAAGTATTTAAAAATGGCTTACAAATATGGAAAAGAATTAATGCCATTGTGGAATTGCGTTATTGAGGAATTTGAATCACCTTATAGCAATAGAATTTTAACCATTTACAATGGAAAAATATTTAACATGGCTGCTGAATTTGCGTGGAAGTTATATAATGTTACTGGCGATAGAGTATATTTAGATGACATATTAGGTATTTCTGAACAATCGAAAGGGTCACTGCAACAGCGACTAATCCCCAAATCAGCTTCCAAGACTAATACTAAATTTCATGTTGCCCAATTGACAGTATCAGATATTCAAAATGCCCTTCCTAATCAACAAACTCTTTTTATTGAGTTTGTTGATACTACATTGGTAATAGGAATAACCAAAGACCATTTTTTAGTCAAAAACATTAATGAGAATATAAACCAAGATAGTTTACTTAAAATTTATCAAAGAGTGCTTCTGGGTAACAACCCGAAAAAATACCAAACCACGGCCTATTTGATTTATCAATCGTTTTTCGAACCCATCTTAAGTAACCTAACAAATGATATTAAATACTTGATTATTGCAAATGATGGCATGATATCACAAATAGCTGTTTCCGGATTAGTAACAGATACAACAGCTAATGTAAATGATTTCCGAAAACTAAATTACTTAGTGCGGAAATATGCCATCAGGCATGTGTTGTCAGGAAGTGATTTATTAAAGAATATTAAAAACAAAGAAGAGCGCCCTGGGACATTGGTAGGATTTATTCCATCATTTCAAGCCAATTCATCGTTGCCGTTTTCTAAATCTCTCGTTCAAAGTTTACAGCAAAAAGTGAAGGGTGATTATTACTTTGATGAAAGCGCTTCAAAAGAAAATTTTCTAAGTCATGCTCCAAATTATAGGGTCATTCAATTGTCTACGCATGCTGAAGCTGACTTAGGAGAAATGATGAAGAGCAAACTGTTTTTTACAGATACCGATGGAGATAGTAATTTTATAGTCCTTGACTCTATTTACAGAATGAAATTTAATACGCAATTGGCTATATTGTCGGGTTGTGAAACTAACGTTGGAAGAATGGAGTATGGTGAGGGTTCGTTAAACTTTGCACGGGCTTTTTTATATGCTGGGTGTAATAGCACACTTACTACCCAGTGGAAAGTTGATGATAAATCTACCTCAGGAATTTTACAGGAATTCTACAATTACATGATAGGTGGTGAAAATTTGAGTGAATCACTCCGACAATCACAATTGCACTATTTGAAAAATTGTAGTAGTTCGCTGGAAGCAAACCCGTTTTTTTGGAGCTCCCTTGTAATTACAGGCTCCGATAGGCCGGTTTATTTGGATGTAAAAACAAAAACTTCAACATATGCGTTAATTATTTTAGCAATCCTGTTGTTTTTGTCTGGCTGGTATATGTATAAAAGGAAAAGAGAGCAAGTGCCCAATAATTAGGCCCTTGCTCTTTTGCTATAAAACGGAAAAGTGGTGAATTATTATTGTTTCATTATCTTTTCTGTATAAATTATTTTTCCGTATTTATCCGATACATGAATCAAATACATCCCGGCCATGAATTCTGTCAAGTCTATAACATTTTCTGCATCAGTTTTTCGAACAACTGCGCCTAAAGCATTATAAACAACTATTTTTTCATTTTTAATTCCATTGATATGCAAAATTCCTTGTGTGGGATTAGGATTAACATTGATGGGTTTTGTTTGGGTTATTTCACTTATACTGGTAAAAGGATTGGGGTTGTATATTCCGGTGCATACTGACCCCCCTACCGGGATGCTGACCCCACCCTAGGGAAAACGCGATTCCGGGATATTGACCCCCCTTTAAAGGGTTTAATTCCGGCATACTGACCCCCCTCAAACGAGTCATTCCGGGATAT
>JBBSLN010000024.1:0-13113 GCA_038255205.1 Flavobacteriales bacterium | reverse complement strand
TTGGCATCCTTTGGTTTCTCTTCCATTCGCTTGCGTACATTGTCATGGGCTATGATGGTTGCTCCCAGTTCGTGCATGTTTTGGTTACCACCCGAATGGTCGCCATGATGATGCGTGTTCACTAAAAATTTTATCGGTTGGATACTCAATTTTTTAATTGCGGCCTCGATTTTCGGTGTCAAAGGAGCAAATTGGTCATCAATGACAAATACACCATCCTCGCCTACAGAAACCCCAATGTTTCCACCTGCGCCAATGAACATATACACATGTTCAGAAACTTTTACCGTTTCAATTTCAACATCATCAAAATTTTGGCTTTGAATTGTGGTTGAAATTAATGTTAAAATTAATGCGGAAAATAGATAGCGTGGTTTCATTTGAATGGATTTTAAATAAGTTGAATCGTTTCAATGTAAAAAATAATTGGTGTCCCTATCAAAATTTTGGAAATGTGTAAATTTTTCCAATTAAATTCCTTTCGAGATTTTACTTCGAATATACTTAAGTTTTAGTCTATATTGAACATCTGTTTTTCAATACTCTATGGCATTGATCTATGCTCTTGGATCTATCAGCACAGCGGTCTTGATTCTTTTCTCTGATACTAAAGATACTAAAAGTTACCAACGCAACAATTAATCACTTTTTGCATTGCCCAAAACCAATTTTCAAAGTATCTTTGCACTCGCATATTAAAGCAGTAAAACAGTACTTTTTTGAATACAGCAACCTCATCTCTAACCGTCACTTCCATAGTGTCCGATTTTAAGGAAATTACCAAAATGGGATTGTCCTTGAGTGTCGTGTTTTCGTCGATTGCAGGTTATCTCTTGGGAGCAGAAACCGTAAGCCTCGTGACCTTGATTTTGCTGTGTTTCGGTGGCTATTTTATGGTGGGCGCTTCCAATGCCTACAACCAAATCATTGAACGCGATTTGGATGCCCTGATGGATCGTACAAAAAACAGACCTATTCCAGCGGGACGAATGTCAGTAAATACCGCATTTGCCATTGCTATTACTTTTACGATTCTCGGAGTAGCGTCATTATATGTGATAAATCCACGTACAGCGATGTATGCAGCGATTTCAATCTTTTTATATGCCTGTGTTTATACGCCTTTGAAAACAAAAACACCTTTAGCAGTTTTTGTTGGAGCAATTCCGGGAGCGATTCCGTTTATGTTGGGTTGGGTTGCGGCACGAAATGATTTTGGGATTGAATCAGGCACCTTATTTGCCATCCAATTTTTTTGGCAGTTTCCTCATTTTTGGGCCATTGGTTGGTTTTTGTTTGAGGATTACCAAAAAGGGGGCTTTCTCATGTTGCCAACAGGGAAGCGGGATAAAGGAACAGCAGTACAGATCATTTTGTATTCGATTTGGACCTTGTTAGTGTCAATTCTGCCAGTTTTTGGATTTACAGGAGATTTAAAATTATCAATAATCGCAGCGATTATCGTATTTGCTTTAGGATTGGTCATGGTATATTATGCAGTTCAATTATTTAAAAGTAGGACATCCAAAGTGGCTAAACAATTAATGCTGGCGAGTGTGCTATATATTACCTTATTACAAATCGTTTATGTTGCAGATAAATTTATAAGATTATGGATTTAACAGAAGGAACTTTTGAAGAAAAGAAGGATAGGGCAAAAAAAATGATGCTTTGGTTCGGCATTATCTCTCTCATTATGTCTTTTATGGGTTGGACGAGTGCTTTTATTGTGAGCAGCAGTCGTGAAGATTGGCTGAAGGATTTTCAATTGCCGGATGCGTTTATTATCAGTACTGTTTTTATTGTATTGAGCAGTATCACGTTCATTTTGGCAAAAAGAGCTTTAAAGTCAAACAATAGCCAGATGACAACCGTTTGGCTATTGACGACTTTGGTTCTTGGAATTGTTTTCATTTACAACCAATTTTTAGGCTTTCAAGAAATCATTGATTTGGGATATAATTTTACAGGTCCTACGAGTAATGTGACTATGTCTTATATTTATTTGATAGCCATGGTCCATATTTTGCACGTCGTTGCTGGTCTAATTTGTCTTTTGGTCGTAATTTATAATCATTTTAAACAAAAGTACAATTCAACGGATATGCTTGGTTTCGAACTGGCAGCAACATTCTGGCATTTTGTGGATGTCTTATGGATTTATCTCTTTTTGTTTTTATATTTCGTGAGATAAATAAAATGATTATTTTTGTGCAACTTTTAATACTTTCTTAACACTAATCGCTATATATGGATACTACAGTTGTAAATGCTGATGCGAAAGAAAAAGTTTGGGGTGGAGGAAATCAACCTCTGAACGCAAGCTATGGTAAAATGATGATGTGGTTTTTTATCGTATCCGATGCCTTAACATTTTCTGCCTTTTTAGCAGCTTACGGATTTTCAAGATTTAAATTCATCGAATCTTGGCCAATTGCCGATGAGGTATTTACGCACGTTCCTTTCTTGCATGGACAAGAGCTTCCAATGATTTATGTGGCATTCATGACATTTATTTTGATTATGTCTTCTGTGACAATGGTACTTGCGGTTGATGCTGGACATCACATGAACAAAGCGAAAGTGACATTATACATGTTTTTGACCATCATCGGAGGCGCCATATTTGTCGGTTCTCAAGCATGGGAATGGGCGACCTTTATCAAAGGTGATCATGGTGCAGTGCAAACGAAGGGTGGTAACATACTTCAATTTGTGGATGCTGATGGGCATCGTGTGAAGTTGGCTGATTTTGTTACGGCAGGAACTCATGGTAGAGTGGTGCATGAAAACAAGAATGGTCTTTGGTTTGTGGGCGACGATGCACCGCTTGCAACTTATACAATCGAAGAAGTAGTGGCTGGTTTTGAATCACATCCTGACTTATTGGTAAGAAATCAAATTATCGATGAGAATGGTCAGAAAATAGTGCTTTCAAGGGAAGAATCATTAAATCAATTAAAAACCAACGGAAGGCGAGTGGTCGAAGGTGCGAATCTTGAGGTTAATGAATATGGAGCATCCTTATTTGCTGACTTTTTCTTTTTCATTACAGGATTTCACGGTTTCCACGTATTTTCTGGAGTTGTGATTAATATTATCATTTTCTTTAATGTGATTCTCGGCACTTACGAACGAAGAGGGAGCTATGAGATGGTTGAGAAAGTAGGGCTGTATTGGCATTTTGTAGATTTGGTTTGGGTATTCGTATTCACATTCTTCTATTTGGTTTAATCGGAAAAATTCAATATTAAAATGGCACACGCACATAACTTATCGATATTTAGAGGCAAAATAAAATTCAAGAATATTACCCAGAAGATTTGGGGTGTATTGATATTGCTAACAATTATCACCGGTGTTGAAGTTGGGTTGGGTATTTATAAAGCCAAATTACCTGATTTCTTTACCGATAATTTTATCGGAATGAAATTGTTAAACTGGATATTTATCATTCTTACGATTGTTAAAGCCTATTATATCACTTGGGACTTTATGCACATGAGAGATGAAACCGCAAGTTTAAGAAGAATGGTTGTTTGGACGGCAGTGTTCTTAATATGTTATCTAGTATTTATTCTTTTACAAGAAGGCGGGTATATTGAGAGTATTTATTCATCAGGTTTTATAAAACGTGATTTTTAAATCAACTTCATATAGTTAAAAACAATATAAAAGGCGGTTATTTAAACCGTCTTTTTTATTTTTGCACTATGAATAAAAAGTTGGTCAAACGTTACCTTATTTTAGGAATTCTTTTCTTTCTTCCAGTGATTTTCCTATTATTTCTATATCCTGCTCAGCACAATTATAATGCGCTTGACACTGTCAATCAAAATGTTTCTGAATTAAGGGGGTTTTCATCCGATTCTGACGCAACTGTTTTACTTAAAGACCACATCACAGTGATTGGTTTTTTAGGAAACCATCCAATGGAACAAGTCATCGCTGCTTCGAACATTAAGGAATTGGTGTATGATAAATTTATGGGATTTAAAAAGTTTCAAGTGGTTATGGTCATGCCAAAGGGTACTGAAGAAGAGACAAAATCACTCCGTAAAGAAATCCACACCTATGAAGAATTGGAGTACTGGCATTTCGTATTTGCCGATGACAGGAGCATTGAACGACTTTATGAATCAATTAAGAGTGATGTAAGTTTGGACGAAAATTTAGCTTCTGAAAACGTTTTCATAATAGATAAAGACTTAAACCAAAGAGGTAGAATCGATGATCGTAAGGATAATGAAATCGAGAGGAGTAAACCTGTGTATCCTATGGTAGGTTACAACAGCATTGAAGTTGCCGAAATCAAGAACAAATTGAACGACGATATGCGTATTCTCTTTACGGAATACAGACAAAAACGAAAGGGCGATTTTGATTCGACACAAAGAAGAGCGAACGATTTAAAAGGAAACAATGGAGAACAAAAAGACTGATTATACCTATATAGGTATCGCATTTATCATTCTCGTGTTTGGAATTATTTTCGTTCCACGTATTGTAGATCGATTTAAAAACAATTCAGTCGTAGAAAATGATAGATTGAATATTCCTACGAAAACGGATGCTCCATCTAAAAGTGATTTGGCATTTTTAGAAATCAATGGCAAACCTAAAAAAGTGCCATCTTTCAGTTTTACCGACCAAAATGGACAGAACATAACCAATAAAGATTACGAGGGCAAGGTCTATATCGTAGAATTTTTTTTCACCACATGCCCAACAATTTGTCCGCGCATGAGTTCTAATCTGGTTCAGATTCAGAATGCGTTTACGGAGTTCGACAATTTTGGAGTGGCATCATTTACAATTAATCCAGAATACGATACACAAGAAGTTTTAAAAGCGTATGCCGAAGATTATGGAATGACCAATCCTAACTGGCATTTAATGACCGGAAAAGAAGACAAAATATACAAATTGGCGAACGAAGGTTTCAATCTTTACACAGCCAAAGATATTGGTGTGGAAGGTGGTTTTGAACATTCAGGTAATTTCGCCCTGATTGATAAATATGGATTTATTCGATCTAGAACGGATGCTTCAGGAAATCCAATGATATATTACAACGGAATGATTTCCGAAGCAGATAAAGAAGATGAAGAAGGTCAATCGCAAGAAATTACGATACTTAAAGAAGACATTGCAAAATTATTGAAAGAGTGATGGAAAAAACACGTGTAAAAACTGATAAAAAATACAATAAATGGATTATTACCTTATCGATAATCATTCCATTGGCCGTAGCCGCTTTATTCAGAATCAACTTACGGGATTTGGGGTTTGACGTAGAGCCGTTGACATTTTTGCCGCCGATCTACGCAAGCATCAATGGGTTGACAGCAGTCATTCTATTGACTGCATTTTGGGCTATCAAAAACAAAAAGATTGTGCTTCATGAGAGCTTGATGCAAACGGCAATTGGGTGTTCGGTTGTTTTTTTAGTCATGTATGTCGCCTATCACATGACGAGCGATTCTACAAAATTTGGTGGTGAAGGTGTTATAAAATATGTTTACTATTTTATTCTTATCTCACACATCTTGTTGTCCATTGTAATCATTCCATTCGTGCTGATTACTTATGTCAGAGCCATCACCAATGATTTTGAACGTCACAAAAAGATCGCTCGTTTTACGTTCCCGATGTGGTTGTATGTTGCGGTGACCGGAGTGATTGTGTATTTGATGATTTCGCCTTATTACACTTAATATGAAACAAAATACTATAATCTCAATTCTTTTTTCTTTATTCTTTTTTCTTGAGACAAATGCCCAATGTGCAATGTGCCGAGCGGTTTTAGAAAGTGAGGAAGGTCAATCTACCGCACAAGGTGTCAATAACGGTATCATTTATTTGATGTCTATCCCTTATATTTTGGTTGGAGGAATGGGTTTTTTGATTTATTGGAAGTATTTCAGAACGAAAAAACTGTAATATTTTGAGTTAACTGTAACATTTGTTTGGTATTTGAGTCCTATTATTATCAATCAAAAATCAATTCTTAACAAATCTTTATTACAAATCGTTGTTTGATTTATTTAAAATTGTAAGAACCAACCATCAATCAAATGATACACATCAAAGATTTGCACAAATCTTATCACATGGGAAGGAATTCGCTCCATGTTCTCAAAGGAATAAATTTTGAAGTCAAAGAAGGCGAGCTCCTGTCCATCATGGGTTCTATAGGTTCTGGGAAATCAACCCTGTTGAATATTCTCGGAATGCTCGATGAAGCCGATTCAGGTTCTTACACACTAGACAATTTTCACATAAAAAATTTGACCGAGAAAGTTGCAGCTAATTATCGCAATAAAGTTGGACTATCACCTTGGGCACAACATTTACCAAGTGAATTGTCTGGTGGTCAGAAACAGCGTGTCGCCATAGCAAAAGCCTTGGCAAGTGAACCAAAAGTATTGTTGGCAGATGAGCCAACAGGAGCATTGGATACCACCACCTCGTATCAATTTATGAAATCAACTGCAAAGAACTCCAAGTTATGTACGGAATTAATTATTTCAATTTAATTGTAACACTTTTACCTTCGTATAGACTTATATCATAATTATGAAAAAATCAATCATTTTATTTTTTATTTTATCAGGTATCGCTTCCCAGGCTCAAGTTAAGAAATGGACACTCAAGGAATGCGTCGAATATGCATTGGAAAACAATATTTCAGTAAAACAAAGCGAATTGGATGTTGAATTGACGGATATTGAGAGATTAACCGCTTTTGGGAACTTTCTTCCAAGTTTAAATGCCAATGCAAACGTGTCGAACAATACGGGTTTAAGTTTTAACCCAGTGACTAACAATGCACAAACTACCACCTTTCTATCTGCTTCAGGGCGAATAAATGTTGGTTATACCTTATTTGATGGATTGAAAAATTTTAGGCAAGTTCAACGTGCGAAAATCTCTAATTTGGCGGCTCAGTTTCGGTTGACTAAAATGAAAGATGATATTTCCTTATTGGTAGCGAACAATTATCTACAGGTCATTTTAAATAAAGCAAATCTGGAGGTTCTAGAATCGCAAAATTTAGTGACTCAAGAACAATTGCAGCGTACCCAAGATCTTGTTGATGCAGGCGTCTTGCCACGAGGGGATGCGCTAGAAATTAAAGCCACTGATGCCAGTGAGAAACAATCCATCGTATTGGCAGAAAATACGATTCAAGTCTCATTGATAAGCTTGGCACAATTACTTTTGATCAAAGATTATCAGAATTTTGATATTGAAGATGAAGGATACAATATTGTTGACGAAGGTATTGTAGATAAAAGTGTGTATGACATTATTGATAGTGCCAAAGAGAATAGAGCGGAAATTAAAATAGCCGAAAAAAATGTGGAATTGGCTGAAAAAGATATCCAACTTTCGAGAGGTGACAATTACCCTACGATATCCGCCTTTTTTGGTTATGACACAAGATATACGGATGTGACTTCTTTTACGCAAGACGTGGATCCTGATAATCCCTTTATAACGCAACAGATCGGAGTCGTTGAAGGCACTGGCCAGTCGGTCATTGGTGAGTTCCCAAATACGGTTGTGCGTGTGTCGGGAGCAGATCCCTTTTTTAATCAGCTATATCAAAATGACGGTATTGCTTACGGTCTTCAGATGAATATTCCAATCTTCAACGGTTTTGCCGTTCGAGGGAGTATTCAGAGGAGTAGAATCAATTTGGAGCGAACCAACTATCAGTTGGAACAGGCACAATTAGATTTGGAATCGACCGTTTATCAAGCCTATGTGGACGCAAAAGGGGCACTCAAATCTTTTGAAGCTGCTCAATCTGCTGTGGAATCTCAAGAGTTGGCCTATGATTATGCAAAGGAACGATATGATGTCGGATTGACCAATGCATTTGATTTTAGCCAATCCAAATTAAGATATGACAATAGCAAGATAGATCTGAACAGAGCCAAATACGACTATATTTTTAAATTGAAAGTTCTCGAATTATATTTTGGCATTTCAGTAGAAGACCTAAAATTTTAGTAATTTTAAAAGAGATTAAACATAAACGTTTACCGTTAAATGAACCATCATGAGTAAAAAAACAATCATCATTATCGTTTCCATTGTTGTGATTTTATTAATTGTTTTAATAGGAGGCAAAAAAGCTGGATTGTTCGGAAAGCAAGGAAATTTTAAGGAAGTGGAAATAGAAAAAGTAAATTTAGCCACTATTGTTGAAAAAGTTTCTGCCACTGGAAAAATCCAACCTGAAGTTGAGGTGAAAATTTCAAGTGAAGTGTCTGGCGAAATTATTGAATTGCCATTTAGAGAAGGACAGCAAGTAAAGAAGGGCGAATTATTGGTACGAGTTAACCCTGACCTTATTCAATCTGCGGTTAACCGATCTCAAGCGGGGTATCAAAACGTAAAAGCAGGATTAGATCAAGCAGAAGCGTCTTTACGTGAAGCCAAATTGAGCTACGATAGAAGCAAACAGCTTTTTGAAAAAGGTATTATTTCGAAAGCCGATTGGGATAAAGCAGTGTCATCTTATGAAATTGCACAGGCCAATAAGCAATCAGCATATTACAATGTTAAAAGTGCTGGAGCGACTGTTAATGAAGCGATGGACAATTTGAATCGTACTACGATTTATGCTCCAATGAGCGGGACGATATCTAAATTGGATGTCGAATTAGGTGAACGTGTTGTTGGAACCCAGCAAATGGCTGGTACCGAGATATTGAGGGTCGCAAATCTTAACAATATGGAAGTTGAGATTGATGTCAATGAAAATGATATTGTGAAAGTACGAATTGGCGATTCAACCATTGTTGAAGTGGATGCCTATTTAAAGAAAGAGTTTAGAGGCGTGGTTACCGAAATAGCCAATTCAGCAGCAGGCACATTGACGGCAGATCAAGTGACTAATTTTAAAGTGAAAGTTCGAATCCTGGAAGAATCTTATGTTGATTTGATGAAAGACAAACCGGAAAACTATTCACCATTTAGACCAGGAATGACCGCAACTGTTGATATTCTTACCAATCAACGAAAAAATGCGGTTGCAGTGCCGATAAGTGCGATTGTAATTAAAACAGATACCTCTTCTGCAAAAAAATCATATACAAAGACAACAGATTCTGCCAGTAAACCCAAAGTGGATGAAGAACAAAAGTTTGAGTGTGTCTTTGTCGTGAATAATGGAGAAGCTAAATTACGTGTTGTAAAGACGGGTATTCAAGACGACTCTAAAATAGAGATTAAATCAGGTTTGAAAGAAGGTGATCAAATTATCACAGGACCATATAACGTAGTGTCCAAAACCCTGAAAGCTGGAGACAAAGTAGAACAGAAAAAAGAAATTGTCAAAGAAAAGGAAGATGAAAATTAGGAAGTCAATCTGCTATTTATTTATTTGTATTGCTTATTTTAAATAGCTTCCTCATGGCTTACATTTTAAATATAGAAACCGCAACTACTAATTGCTCTGTCTCTCTTTCTAAAGATGGAGAATGTTTGGTTATAAAGGAAGACAACAGTCTTCATTATTCTCATGCAGAATCTTTACACGTTTTTATTGATGCTGTTTTAAAGTCTGCCCGAATTGAGCGAGCAGCATTGAATGCGATTGCTGTAAGTAAAGGTCCAGGTTCTTATACAGGTCTTCGTATTGGTGTTTCGGCAGCAAAGGGACTTTGTTATGCGTTGAATATTCCTTTAATTTCTGTAAATACGCTCTATTCATTAGCACATCAGCTTCAGGTAGAAGAAGGATATATTGTACCAATGCTAGATGCTAGGCGAATGGAAGTTTATTCTGCAATTTATGATTGCAAACATCACCAAACACGAGATACCGAAGCACAAATATTGGACGAATCCTCATTCAACCAGTTGTTGGAAAAGGATAAAGTTCGTTTCATTGGCAATGGAGTTCAGAAAGCAAAAACCCTTATCAAACATCCAAATGCTATTTTCATAGACGACAAATTACCTTCTGCGCTTCAAATGGTAGAATTAGCTCACCATAAGTACAAAAAAAACGACATTGAGGACGTCGCTTATTTTGAACCTTATTACTTAAAGGAATTTATTGGTTTGAAATCGTAATTACTGTTTCTTATTTATCTGAACATTATGTGGGTATGGAATATCGATTCCAGCCGCATCCAATGCCTCTTTTGTGCTTTCCATAATATCATAATACACCCCCCAATAGTCCGAAGTGTTTACCCAAGGGCGAACGTTGAAATTTAAAGAACTGTCTGCCAATTCATTTAATCTCACTAATGGAGCCGGTTCTTTAAGAATCAATGGATGATTATCGAGCTGTGACATTAAAATGTCTTTAGTTTGCTTGATGTCTGAATCATACCCAACACCAAAAACCATGTCTACACGACGCATCTCCATGGCAGAATAATTTACAATATTGTCATTGGAAAGTTTTCCATTTGGGATAATAATTTCTTTGTTGTCAGGGGAGGTCAATCTTGTCGTGAATATTTCTATTAGTTTGACTGTTCCAGTTTCACCTTGGGCTTGGATGAAGTCACCAACCTTTATGGGCTTGAATAGCATTAAAAGTACACCTCCAGCAAAGTTAGCCAATGAGCCCTGTAATGCTAAACCTATTGCCAAACCTGCAGCCGCCAAAATTGCGACAAATGATGTAGTTTCGATTCCAACAGTGCTTAAAACGACTACAATCAGAACAATTTTTAGAATCCAACTGATTATGTTTAATAGAAATTTTTTAAGACTAATATCATAATCACCTTGGTCTAAAGCCTTTTTAATTCCTTTATTGATAAGTCTTATAACCCATGAACCAATAAGCCATATGAGAATGGCCATTATTAGTTTTGGGGCATAAATAATTAACAAGTTATAACCTGTGTCAATCCATTTTTGTACATCCATTGTTACTGTGGTTATTATTTAAGATTTAAAAGTACAATATCTCGTTCGAAATTTAAAAAAATAATCCATTGACTGTTAGGTTACAATCAATGGATTATGATTTTAACAATTTAAATACTTTGTTAGAGAGTACTAATATAATTGATTACTTTTATGAGGTCTTCATCCTTTGAGGTATTTAATTTATTCTCCTTAATGAATTTGAGAATTTCTTTGGATGAACTTGAAAACTGGTTTGCAATATCTTTCTTACTGGTTGAAAAGGGCTGTGCATTAGTGTCGCCTATCACAATGTAATATTCGTCATTTCCTCTTTTATAGTTCGCTTTACGAGGTCTGTCGTATGTGCTTGTCGAAACTCGTTCGCCATAAAACTTAACATTTTCTTTCTTTAACAATTTCAAGTTATTGTTGGATGTAAGTACAACGAAAAAGTCATTCGAAAGAACTTCGTTTTGACCTACATATTTAAAAACCTTGTAGATTTTGTTCTGACCTACGAAATCTACCTCATAATTGTTGAAATTTTTATTGAGGACAAAAACGCTGCCTTTATCCACATCTAACACCTCCATATCACCGTTATAGCCATTATATCGCGCTTGAAAGTTTCTGTCTTCGAAGGATGTCAGTTTAATTGGGAAATAATTTTCTGTAACATAGGGAGTTCCTTCTACATTAACATTTGTCCTTGGTTTTGCTGTTGAAAGCATTAAACTACCACCTGTACTTCCGATTTGATTGATGTCGCCAACATACTCATCCTGTGCCGTTGAAAAGTTAAAGCAAAATAGTGCTAGCAATGGTAAAATCAATATATTTTTCATAATAAATTTTTTACAAAAGAATGGAAAATAATAAAAAAAGAAAAATTTATAATGTTAAGATTAATGTAATTAACGCAGGCATTGATTGAATATAAAACAACTTCAATTTTTTAGTGGGATATGCTCCGCATATTCCAATACAACTACACATGCTAGAAAAAAATGGTTGTATTCGAGTCATTGACAATTACGGAATAAATTAATCCGGCAGCCAAAAAGCCGTTGTAAAGTTCTCAATTGGCAGCTAGCACTTTAGTTTCTTATGCAAATTCTTTGTTTTTGAGTCCAAATGCTTTGATTGCTTTGGGCGTAGTCCATAAAAACATTTCTAAAATAAGAAAATAGAGATGTTCAATAGCCACCATACTCACCAAAATAATTTGCAAAGCCTTTATGGTCAATTTTTTAATTGGTTCATCGTATTTTCAATGGTTGAAACAGGAAGTTTACAGGCCTTGTTTACACATACATAAATTAGGGTTTTATCTTCAACATATCTATTCTCCAATAAAGGCAATGTTTCATCTCTAGTACTTCCAACGATTATTTTATTCGGAACATAATGGTTGTTCAATTCTGATATCTTATCAAGTACATGTTCTCCAATGATGGCAACTTCATAAAACGGTTCGGTATGGTTGAGCATTAAATCCAACCAATTGGAATATCCAGAACCGTACTCTTTAACTTCTGGCTTAACGTTGTTCAGCATTTGTGATGCCGTTTTTGCGTAATATTCATTGTCGAAATAATGTGATAATTTGAAAAGATTTTTTGCCATCATGGAATTGCTGGCAGGAATTACATTATCTCGATATTCGATGCTTCTGCTAACTAAATCTGCATCGCTATTTGATGTGAAGAAAAACAATTTGCTTTGATCATCAAAGAAATGTTCAAATGCATAATTGGTTAAATCCCTAGATGCAAAAAGCCATTTAGTATTTAAGGTTTGTTCGTATAATGCAATAAAAGCGTCAATAACAGCTGAATAATCTTCTAAAAACCCATTGATTGTGCTTTTCCCATTTTTATAGCTGTGATTGAGCCCACCATCTTCTCTCAACTGCTTCTCCATGATGAATTCTCCATTTTTAATGGCTGTGTTGAGATAGGTTTTATCATCTAATACTCGATATGCGTCGACATAACCTTTAAGCATTAATGCGTTCCACGATGTTAAGGTTTTGTCATCCAGTCTTGGTCTTTCTCGCTTGTTACGTTCTTTCAAAAGAAGTTCTTTCCATGAAACTTTCTTATTTGATAATTGTTGGAAAGATAGATTATATTTTTTCAAGATGGACGCATCTTCATCTTTACGGATCAACACATAGTTTTTGTGTTCCCAAAATCCGTAACCGTTCACATTATAATAGTC